>JANMKH010000138.1:0-1858 GCA_031371965.1 Sulfuriferula sp. | reverse complement strand
GCTGATCTTGCAGTGTCAGCAGGGTCTGGCGTTGTTCGGTCAGGGCGGCGAGGTCGAGTTGCAGGCGCGGCATGGAGGGCTCCTCAGGGCTTGGGCATTTTCAGCGCCGCCCCGGCGTAATAGCCCCGGAACGGACGTTGCAGCAGGGCGTTGGCGACGGTGGCGGCATGCGGCGGTTCGATCCAGTCGCCGGGTCGATTCGGCGTCAGCGGCAGCGCTTGGCGCAGATTGGCGCTGCCGAAATGCTGGCCGCCCACGACCCCCACTTCGTTCCAGTCAACGCTGAGCCAGCCCGCCCCGGCCTGCCCCTTGTTGTCGGGCTCGTCGAAGCCGAAGCGCGGTTCGGTCATCTGCTCTTCGAGGACGAAGTAGAAATTTTCCATGTAGCGCAGGTCGAGCTTGGGATCAAGGAAAGCCGGATCCTGATCAGGGTTGATATCGAAGCCGATGTAAGTGATGTCTTTGCCCAGATGGCCTTTCAGCACCGGCATTTCCATCTGCTTCGGATCCATTTCCGCTGGATCAGGTGTACCGGGCGGCTTGGGCGGCACGCTGCCGCCGGGGCGCGTCTGCTCGGCCAGTTTCGGATAGGCGTAAATCGACAGCGTGGGAAAACGCGCCAGCAACTGACCGCGAATCAGCAACACCAGCATGGGTTTGCTGCCAGTCTGCTCGCCCAGTGGCTGGGTCGCCCGCCAGGTATGGATCCAGCTGATGTCGGTGCTGCCGTCGAGACGTTGCCAGAAATGCTGGAACGGTGTGCCGCGCTGGTCGGTGGGAAAGCCCTGCCACAGCAGTTCGCGCCCCATTTCGTGGTTGGCGCCGAGCATCAGCGCCTCGACGAAACGGGGGTTGGTTTGCACCGCGATGATGAAGTCGTCGGGCAGCGCGCCGACGCCGGGCAGGAAGGTCTCCGGTGCCAGCGTTTCAAGTTTCTTCGACAGCGGAAACGGCAGCTGCGGGAACGCCATGACGCGGTCGAAACGCGGCGGCACGATGTAGCGCAGCAGGTCGGCAAACGCCAGATCGAAGCGCTCGGCGATGTAGCTGTTGGATAGCCCGCCGCTGCGCGCCCAGCCAACCGTCTGCTCGCCCAGCGACAGCATGCTGGCGAGCCGCGCCGGCACGGTGAGCGCCGGGTCGATGCGCGCACGCGTTTGCTGCACCGCTTGCGCGAGCGCAAAGTCCACCGGCTGGATGCCGATTTGCGCCAGCTCATTGGGTTCGCGCCACAGTTTCTGATAGTCCTTGAACGCCTCGGAATAGCGCTGCAGCACGGCGCGTTCCTTGACTGCGGGCGGCAGGGTGATGCTCGGGATGGTACCCGGTACGCCAGCAGGCGCGCTGAACTGGCCCGGCGCGTCGAGGCCGATGCGCACTGGCGCCCCCGCCTGCCCCAGCGTGCCGGGCGGCAGGCTGGTGAATACCGCGTTGTTGCCGTACAGCCGCAGTGCCTGGATTGGCACCGCCGCCACGCTGCCCGGCGCGATGCGGACGCTGCGCAGTTTTCGTCCGGTGCCGGGGCTGAATGCGCTACCGATGGTTTTCAGATTGCCGTTGCGGCCGTCTATTTTCAGCGCCTGCGCATGCACTGCGCCGCCCGCCTGCACCGTCATCAGCAGGCCTTCGGCACCGTGTTTGCTGGCCTGACGGATGAGCTGGGCGAAGTCGCCCTGTAGCGGTGCGGCACTGGTCATTTGTAACTGCGCGAGGCGCAGCCGGTGAGTTTCGGTGACGATGCCCTGGTGCCACACATCGCCCATCAGCGGCGCGCGCGGCTTGAGGCTGGCGGCTTGGCGTTGCGCCGTGGCACTGGCCTGCTGGATGCGGGCAAGCTCGGTGCCACTGAGGCTGCCGG
>JANMKH010000106.1:0-9578 GCA_031371965.1 Sulfuriferula sp. | reverse complement strand
AATCCGCCAAGCTCCCCAATGCCAAATGGCTGGCACAGGGCACAATTTATCCAGATGTGATCGAATCCGCCGGTGCCAAGACCAAAAAGGCACATGCCATCAAATCCCATCATAATGTGGGTGGGTTGCCGGAAAGCCTGCATTTGAAGCTGCTGGAACCCTTGCGCGAACTGTTCAAGGACGAAGTACGCGAACTCGGTATTGCGCTCGGCCTGCCGCATGACATGGTTTACCGTCACCCCTTCCCGGGTCCTGGTTTAGGTGTGCGGATACTCGGGGAAGTGAAGCAGGAATATGCTGACCTGCTGCGGCGCGCTGACGCGATTTTTATTGAAGAGTTGCGCGCAAGTGGCTGGTATGAAAAAACTTCCCAGGCTTTTGCCGTATTCCTGCCAGTGAAATCCGTCGGTGTAATGGGTGACGGTCGCACTTATGATTACGTAGTCGCGTTGCGCGCTGTTCAAACTCAGGATTTCATGACAGCGCACTGGGCAGAGCTGCCTTATACCCTGCTTGGAAAGGTCTCCAACCGTATTATCAATGAGATACGTGGCATTAATCGGGTGGTTTATGATATCTCTGGGAAACCACCGGCCACCATCGAGTGGGAGTGACGGGCATCCGAAGCGGCAAGAATTTATTCAGTACTATCATGGGCTTGTTGGTTTTTGATGATCACTTCTGCTACATCGTCAATTACGCAAATTTTCGGCGGTAAGCGATTGATGTCGAAAAGCTTCGCGCTTGTCGCCGTGTCGGCGGTTCGTGCATGCAGCGCGAGGATTTGACGGTAAACCTGACGGTAGATTTGTTCTTAAAATCTTGGTGTCTGCATTTACCGTCGTATCCGCGTGGCTTCCAGACGGTAAAACCAAGCAAGAGCGACATACAAACTAAAAACGCTTCGACGAGCTTGTGTATCTCGTAGTGGCGTTCCGGTTCATATTTACTACGCAGTAAATATCGATGTTTTTCGCTCAATTCGTCCCTCAAGGAGAAACGAACTGCGTGATAAATATGATGTCAGGCGAAAAACTTGTATCCTTCCGGTATCCGAAATCTATCGTCCGGGACAATGATTGCCGAGTATGTGTTCCGGCACCTCGCCAACGATCAGGGCCGAACAGCCGCAATTACGAGCGAAATCGGACGCACCTTATTCATTCAAAGTGACCTGGTCCAGGTTTTCGCTACCCCTTGCTGCTGTAATTGAAACTACAACAATCTCGGAACAAAGACTTTTCGCGAACGGTATCCCGGCGTAAAACTGGAGCGGCTGTTGACCGACACCGTGCTCGACCTGGTGGCTGAACGCGTGGACCTTCGCCATTCGTCTCGGGCGTCGTTTCGACGCGGATTTTGTCGCCACAAAACTAGTCGATACGCAGTACCGGGTCTGTGCCAGTCCTGGCTACCTTGGAGTCAGGAAGGCGCCCGCTGTTCCGGACGAGTTACGGCAGCACAGCTGTCTCCTGTTCGCTTTGCCGGAGTTCCGTTCGCGCTGGTTATTTCGCGACCGCCGGGGAAAGGTACAGGAAGTGCCGGTGCGCGGCGACGTGACGATCCTGAACGCCCTCGCGTTGCGCGCCTGCGCCTTGGCGGGAATGGGACCGGTGCTGCTCGCGAACTGGCTGATCGATGAGGATATCAAGGAGGGACGGCTGGTCGATCTGTTCCCGGATTATCGCGTCACCGCGACCGACTTCGATACCGCCATCTGGCTTCTGTACCCGAGCCGGGCGCACCTGCCGAACAAAGTGCGTGTCATGATCGACTTTCTGAAGCAGCGCATGGGTTGATGCTGAAGGATTAATATCGTCAGGCAAGAGCTTTTACCGGACGATGTTTGGCATATTCCCGGTTGATTTTTTCAACTTGACGAATCGTCTTGCGAGACGATGCGACATTGACAAACATCAATGAGTGCCAATAGATTGCCGTTGCATATCCGCTTAAGAGTCTTTTCCGAATACGGGCGAAGTCGTCGGGAAATTTCTTCCGGCGATGATGCTGAAACACGCTAAACACCGTGTCCGATGGCGCCAGCTTGATCAGGCCATCGAGATCGGCATAACGGACGTGTTTGTCCGTGCCGCAGCGCTCGGGCTCGAAGCCATTATCCGGATCGAGGAAAATGACCTGGCCGGAACCCGGTAGAATTCCTGAAAACCACGATCGGTGATTCGCGTCATTCTTGTTTTCGTCCGGATCATGAAAGCTGACCCGATACTTCGCACCCATAATAGCCGGCAATCCCAGCACCAAGGCCGGATCCCGGGTTGATCGTAACCGGTTGCAAAAGCGCAGTATTTCCGGCCTCGCCGGAAACAGCTCCGGCGCGCTAGCTCCGTGTGTCTCGCCGTCATCGGGCGTCATCATCCATGCGATCTTCAGGTGATCGTAGGCAAGCGCCTCCACAAGATAGTCATGATAGTCCCACTTGAAGCTGTCCTTCGAATCACCGAGATATTGGCGTTTCATGTGACTGATCTACTCCAGTAGGGAAGGAACATTGACTACCACCACCTCCGAATCGCTTCATCTGTTCAACGCTGTCCCGCCCTGACTGCGTCTGCTTGCGCGGCAGCCAGACCCGCAGCTGGGTCGTTGGTGAGCAGGGTAGGTTGGTATCGAATCGTGGCGATCTCCGAGATACCGATGAAGCGCAGCCAGTCATTGAAGTAAGTCGAATGAAAATCGACTCCAAAAGCAGGAGGCACACCGGGTGCGTAGACGCCGCTTGTATAGATGGCCGTGGCGCGCTTGCCATGCAATAGCCCCGAATAGCCCGCCACCGGATCGAAACCGAACAATAAACCAGGCTGGGTCATGATATCGATGTAGAGCTTGAGCCGGTAAGGGATTCCACCATTCCACATGGGCACGGTGAATAGGTAGTCGTCGGCACTGGTAAAGCGCTGGATGATCGAGACAATCCGATCCCATGCGGTCTTGCGTGCGCCGTCAAGTGTACCTTCTCCGAAGAAGGACATCTTGGCGGCGGCACTATCGCCATTGAACTCAGGCAGGGCCTCTTGCCACAAATCGATTTCGTCTATTTGCGCATTTGGATTTTTTGTGCGATAGGCGGTTAGAAATGATTCGGCAACACGCGCCGAGGTGGATTTATCGCCACGGGGTGATCCTTTTACGTATAACAGTTTCATGGTGGTTTCCTCGTTGGGTTTAAAAGTGGAGAAACGGCGTACAGTGTGTTTTGAGATGTCAAGGTCCGATTAACACGTCCCGAATGAAGCTATTTCCCGCGTTGGCTCCCGTTACCAAGGCCCAAGGGCCGTATTTTCTTTGAAAGTCATTCATGTTTAAAACATTGCACTTAAACGCAGGCGCTCCTCGACGATACGTGCTGACGAACCAGAGCGAGGAGCTCGTCCACCGACCACTGGTCGTCGGCGTGCGTTCCGTACTGGCACGCAAGCACGCGCCCATCGGTCGCAATCAGAAAATCGGCGGGAAGCCCCAACACGCCCTTGCCCCACGGCGGTATACCTGGAAGCTTGGGAAGCACGCGGATGACCTTGGACATCACTCCCAATAATGCGCGCGGATCGAGCAGCGCGCGCAGCCCGGACCCGACGCCGAACTCGGCATAGAGTTTATCCTTGGGATCCGGGATAACCGCGAAAGGTGTGTTGGCGTGGTGACGCAGTAACGCCGCTGCGGTCGAGCGGAACACGACCACTTCCCGGATGTCCGCCGCGGCGATCTCGTCGTAACGCTTCACAATGGAACGCAGGTGCACACTACAAAAGGGACAGCCCGCGAACCGGCGGAATTGAAGATGGACGAGACGCTTGGCATCGGGAATCTCGACTTCCTCACCCTCGGTGGTCGCGAGTGTGCGTTTGCCTATCACCCTTCCCGTATCGATCTTCGTCACTGATGCAGTATTCGACATGTTAATCTCCTCCAGGTTTTCGCTGCCACTTGCTGCAGTAATTGAAGCTACAACAATCTCGGAACAAAGACGATTGACCTGCCCCAGCCACTGATACGAACCTCAATAAACTGAGGTAAGATCAGCGCTACTTTTTTAATGCTTCTTGCTTTCTTCTATATCGTCGAACTTCACGGTTTGATTGATGAAAAAAATGCATTCGTTGGGAGAAATACATTTTGTTACATGGTTTTCGCCGCCTTTTTGTGACCAATACGAGCCTACCGGCAACGGCACATCAACGCTTCCTGGTGTTCCGTTTACACCCACGCCTGAGATAACCACTCCCCAGTATTCGCCAGTGTGACTATGGACAGCACTGACAAACCCAGCCGGCATTTTGATAAATGTTCCATGTGCGCCATGTTGCAGGTCACCATAAGCGGCAGCAGCATGTAACGTTCCCACGCCACTATTTTTACCAATGCCTGTGTCAAAGTACTTGAGTTGCGTCACAGGTATGTTGACAGATGGGCCACCCGAAATCTTATCTTGTGCATCTGCGACTGCAGTGGCTGAGGCACACAGTACGATCGTTGTTACCAGCAATTTAATTTGATTGATTTTCATGTTGTAATCTCCTTAAAGTTAAGTGTAATAAATGCAAACAGACAACTCTTCCTGCGCCCTACGGTTTATATCTTGACCACAATTTTGCCGGCGGCTTGGTAGCTTTCCATCAGGCGATGGGCATCCTGGATTTCATGAAAGCCAAAAACCTTTGCTGGTTTGGCTTTATAGGTGCCGTCCTCAACCCGGTCGATGATTGTTTGTAGTGGGACATCCAAAGGAAAGTCAGGCGTGCCAAATAAAAAGCTGCCAAAGAAACTGAAATGCACACCGCTCGGCATTTGCCTTAAAGGGTTGAAATCGACAAGGGGGGCCAGGCCGCCAACAAACCCGGCTAAGCAAAGGTGTCCCCCGCGCTTCACGGCACTGAGTGAATCCAAAAGTACGCTATTGCCGACAAGCTCGAGCACGGCATCAACCCCTTTGGGGTGCAGTTCACGCACCTGTTTGGAAAGGGCAGGCGTTTCAAGCAATGTTTCCTTTGCTCCCAAGGATTTCAATAATGCAAAGCGTTCGGCTTTGCGTGTAGTGGCAATGACATGGGCACCGGCATTCGCGGCGATGTTAAGGGCGGCTTGCCCCAAAGGTGATGTGGCGCCGCGGATCAGTAAGGTTTGTCCTTTCTTCAAAGCCAGGTTGTCATGCAGGCAAGCCCAGACAGTGGAGTAGGATTCTGGAATCGCCGCTAAATCCTCCCAAGGAAGGTCAGACTCAAACGGCATGACGTTGGTTACCGGTACCTGCGTCAATTCAGCATAGCTGCCGTTGATCGTAAGCCCCATACCACCCAGGATGGCGGCGACCTTTTGACCCGCGGCAAATTTACCGCTGGCATCCGACCGTACTAATCCAACACATTCGACCCCGCTGACTTTAGCGGCCTCGCTCCAGGCGCCTTTCCGCATATAAGTCTCAGCCCGGTTGATACCAAAAGCCTTGACCTCAATGATCACATGATCTGCTCTTGGCTTGGGATCAGGCAGTTCCTGGATAACCAGTTGTTCCGGTCCACCAAATTCTTTGATAATAATCGCTCGCATTGCTATTTCTCCTGGTTATCGTGTAGCGGGTTTAACTGCTTTGATCGTTAGATGCCGCACAAGGAAATCATGCATGGCCGCCCCGATTTCATTGGCATGCGTTTCAAGCGCAAAGTGTCCGGTTTCATAAAAATGCACTTCGGTATTCTTGTTATCGCGTTTAAAGGCTTCAGCCCCAGGAGGTAGGAAGAAGGGGTCATTCTTTCCCCATACGGCCAGCAAGGGAGGTTGATGCGTACGTAGATATTCCTGGAACTTTGGATAGAGCTTGACGTTGCTGGCGTAATCCAAAAACAAATCGAGCTGGATTTCATCATTACCAGGCCGCGAAAGCAGGGCTGAATCGAGCGTATAGGATTCCGGCGCAATCAGCGTCTCATCGGCAACGCCATGGGTGTATTGCCACTTGGTTGTTTCGGGCTTCAGGAAATCGCGTAAGGCGGTGCGGTTGGCTTCGATAGGTTCTTGCCAATATTTTTGGATCGGGTTCCAACCTTGGCTGAGCCCTTCTTCATAAGCATTTCCGTTTTGCGAAATGATGGCAGTGATCTTTTCGGGATGTGCCAGGGCAAGCCTAAAGCCAATCGGTGCACCGTAATCGAAAATATAAATCGCGAAGCGGTTTAAGCCAATCGTGTCGGTAAAACGATCGATAGTCTTTGCGATCGTTTCAAAATTATATTTATATTGGCTGCGGTCAGGCACCACGGTCAAACCAAACCCAGGTAAGTCAGGAGCCACGATATGATATTGGTCAGCTAGCAAAGGAATAAGGTTGCGGAACATATGCGAGGAGGTTGGAAACCCATGTAGCAGCAAAAGGGTAGGAGCCTCAGCAGAACCAGCCTCGCGGTAGAAAACCTCCACGCCATCAACATTGGTGGTGTGATAATGGATTGTGGCTGTTGTGTTTGGCATGGCGGGCATCCTTTCTGGTGGTTGGAGGTTAGTTTTATAGTAACCTTTATAACGTGTTATTAAAGGTTACTATAGATGAGGTAACTTGTAAAAATATATTTTTGAGGTTACTTGAGTGCGGGATATATAAGGAAAAGGGCAAAAACAAATGACAATCTCCACAGACTCCAGACCGGATGCATTTTTTGTAGGTGACCATCTGGCGATGGATTTCCTGAACAGTATGGCCATGCCTTCGGGGGAGCGGATCGAATGGCTGGTGAATGGTGCTGACCTGGTCAACTGGCTGCTGCATGCGGGCGCTATCGATGCCAAAATTGCAAAGCGCTTCCGTTCAGAAAATACGCGCACACTCGATGACGTCGCTGCCGAAGCGCGGGTGTTGCGCGAATGGCTCCGCAATTTTGTCAAGCAGCATGCAGGTAAACCACTCAGGCAAAACATCCTTAAGGAACTCGAACCGCTTAACCAGTTATTGGCGCGGGATAGAATTTATTTCCAAATAGGAGCTAGTGATGGGAATGCGCCAAGCATGCAGCAAATGCGCCGATGGGAAAAACCTGAAGAATTATTATTGCCGATCGCGGAAGCCATCGGTGATCTGGTGTGCCATGCGGATTTCAACCTTATCCGTAGCTGTGAGAATGATGCGTGCACATTGATGTTCTATGACCGCACCAAAAGCCATGCCCGCCGGTGGTGCAGCATGGCGGCGTGCGGCAACCGCGCAAAAGCCGCGGCGCATCGTGCGCGTATACGTGGCAAAGGAACAGGCAAATGACTGCCGATATAAAAATTGTTGAAGCTGATGATAAGAATATTTTGGATATTACCAGCCTCTTCCATCGCTTTTTCGAAGAAGAAGGTTTTTCAAATACGGGTCTCTGGAAGAAGTCTTCGCGATGACCAAAGCGAAAACGAAAAAGACGACGAAGTTCACTGCGGAATACTTGGATAAACTTATCGAGGAGGCGACTACCGACGCCTACTCCGAATCGGAGCAGGCTGGCGGGTTCTTCGCCATGATCGAAGAGAATCTCTCCCTTCCATTCACGACCCAGGTGCTTGGGCAGGCAGTGACGGTGGCCAAGGTCGATATCACCAGCCGCGGCCATATCGTCGCTATTTGCGTGCGCGGAAAAGCAACTCAAGCAATTCCGATCCTCGATCTGCCGATGTCGGACCCGCCGCCAGAGGGGGCGGAATGGATTGACGCTTACCGCCGCTGGTGCGGGAATTGATGGTAGGGGTCAGTCGTTCAGCGCGTCAACCGATGGCCAGCTTGACCGGTTTGCCAACGCGGCTGAGCATTTCCACCAGCGTGTCGATGGTGAACTTGGCCGTTTTCTTGTTCACCACGTCGGACACGCGCGGACGCGAAACCATCAGGATTTCGGCCGCTTCGGCTTGCTTCAGGTGATGCTCGGCAATCCAGGTAGACAGCTCGTCCATCAACTGCTGCTTCAGCAACTGGGTGTCGTTGATCTGTTTGCGCGAGGCTGCCTGCAAACGCTTGGCCTCAGTGGGTGCGAAGCCAAGCTCCAGGAAGAGATTCGCTCCCGGCTTCGTCACATGGCGGATTTCGGTGTCGATCTTCATTTCCGTGCCTTTCTCGCGTTGACCACGGCGCGATAGCGCGCCTCGGCAATGCCCTTGTCCTGCTTGCTGGTCGCCTGAGTCTTCTTCTGGAAGCAGTGCAGGACGTACACGGCTTCCTCGAACTTGGCGACGTACATCACCCGATAGATGCCGCTGGCCTCCCGAATGCGGATTTCCTTGGTGCCGGTCCCGACATCATCGAACGGCTTCCAGTCATCCGGATCCAAACCAACTTGGACCTTACCCAACTGGAAACCAGCGGAGCGACGTGGGTCGTCCGGGAATGCCAACAAGTCGTCGTAGGCGGAACCCACCCAGCGAATCTCTTTTTCGTCGCTCATCACTTCACTTCGTATAAAATACTATACACACCAAGGACGCAAGTCAAACGCTTCAAGCGGGGTACGTGTTTGTTGGCGCTCTGGCAATCGAATCGTCCATCGTATGCTGTCACAGTCCGGCGCAGTACCGCGCACCCTTGAGCGCAAATGTACCCATCCACAAAAATAAGCGAGGCGACTTGGCTTGGCAGACGTGCGGTATCGAGATAGGTCTGGTTCATGGCTTGAGCACCGGCAGCCCATCGAAGGTCGGACGTTGCCAGTCGGCAGTTGTGTGGCATCCAACTTGGCAGTTCAGGGCAGGGCGTGCAGGTACAGGCGTCTGGACGCTGGAGCAGCGCTGCCCCTTGCCTGTAGAGAATGTTTAGCTTGGTTCTTCCAATCGTAGCCATGCTACGATCTGTCTAGACTTTTCAATAGAAGTGCCCCGGACGATCATAGCGGTAGTTGACGATTAATGTGTTGAAGTAGCCACCCGTCAAACCGAGTCCATCTTTCGCGCCAGCGAAAGCGCTCGTTTTTAGACGACGGTAAAAGTGGCGGTAAAGTGTGATATTGAGAACGAGGAAATTCAGTGTTTATGCCGATCTACGGCCTTCGGAAATGATTGAGTGGGAATGATGTATCCAATATGAAATAAATTATTCTAAATGCGGCATATATTATTGATTATTAAATAAATTTAATAAATTAATTTCTAATTAGTCACGTACTAAATATCTGCATTTGTTCCATCTCCATGCAGATACCTCTTCAACTCGAATCCTTCTCAACTGTACGAACTGATTCGGGTACACCTTCATTAAGGGCAGCCGGACTCTTCATTGGATTAATAACGTGCCTTGACAATTACTGCCTAGGCATTAATATATAAGCCATTCGGAGCCACATCATTAAATAGCAATCCATGAGTCTGATTAGCGAAAATTTTTATAGCGAAGAAAATTACACGCCAGAGGAATCGGTGGGGTACTTGATGCGTGGTGCCTGGCAGGCCTTGCTTAAGAATATTGACGCCGAGATGCAGATACTCGATCTCACCGGTATGCAATGGGGACCGTTATTGCTGGTCGCCAAGGGCTGCTGCGATAGCGTGGCGACGTGTGCACGTGCAAGTTATACCGATAGTGGTGCGATGACGCGGATGCTGGA
>JANMKH010000066.1:0-1725 GCA_031371965.1 Sulfuriferula sp. | reverse complement strand
CGCCTGGATGGAAACGGTGGAGGACAACTTCCGCCTGGCTAAAGCCATGGTCGCGTTCCAGTGGGCGCAAACCCGCTACGGCAGTTTTCGCGTCAACCTGCACGATGCGCTGGCCGATTATCCTGATCAGGCGCATGCGCTGAATTGCTTTTTTGCGCTGGAAACTCTGCGCCTTGACGCGTGCCTCGCACGCGAGCTGCCAGGGCTCTACCGCGACATGCTGGCACTGCGACAAGCCCTCGGTCAAACCGCCCTGCCCGCCGGCTGGGACAGTTTTGCGCATGAACTGGCTGCCCCCGATGCCACCGTCTCCGACACGCTGACCTGCCTGCAATCCGCTTACCCGCACCCGGCGCCCGTACCGGTGTGCTACCAGGGCGAGCTGCGCCCTGATGCCGTGGCCAGCACGATGGCGGCGCGGCTGGAACGCGAAAAAATGCTGCTGCGCGTCAAGCTGGCCGAACTCGTCGACGACCTGCACAAACAGCAGCGTGAGGAAGAGAAGAAACCACCGGTGTTCAGCCTCAAAGAACCCGAACAAGGCAACGTCCCCAACATCGACCAGTTCGAGATCACCCTCAACGACATGCCTGTCGCACCGCCAGAAGACGTGCGCCAGCTGATCACCTCGATCAAGCTCGACCTCGGCGACATCCCGCCCGAATACCTCACCCCGGCGGGCGACGGCGAATACGATCCCAAGCTCTACCAGGACGAGGAACGCGATCCGGACGCCGTCTGGCAGGGCACCTACCACGAAGAAGGCGCGCACCTCTACCCGGAATGGGATTGCGGCCGCAAGCACTACCGCAAGAACTGGTGCGTGCTGCGCGAAAAGGACGTACGCCCCGGCGAAGCGGGCTATGTGGCGGAAGTCCTCGCCCGCTATGGCGGCCTGGTCAAGCACCTGCGCAAGACCTTCGAAGCCATGCGCGACGAAAATCGTGTGGAGAAACGCCAGGTGCAAGGCGACGAAGTGGACATCGACGCGCTGGTGGAAGCCCTGGCCGACGCCCGCGACGGCAGCGAAATGAGCGACCGCCTGTTCACCCGCATGCACCGTTCCGAGCGCAACATCGCCGTCATGTTCATGGTGGACATGAGCGGCTCCACCAAAGGCTGGATCAACGACGCCGAACGCGAAGCCCTGGTATTGCTGGCCGAGGCGCTGGAAGTGCTGGGCGACCGCTACGCGATTTACGGGTTTTCCGGCATCACCCGCAAGCGCTGCGAAATCTTCCGCGTCAAAAGCTTTGACGAACCCTACACGCCAGCAGTCAAGGCCCGCATCGCCGGCATCACACCGCAGGAATACACGCGCATGGGCGTCGCCATCCGCCACCTGTCCAAACTGCTGATCGAGGTCGAAGCGCGCACCAAGCTATTGATTACCCTCTCCGATGGCAAACCGGACGATTATTTCGACGTCTACCGCGGCCAGTACGGCATCGAAGACACACGTCAGTCGCTGATCGAAGCTCGGCGTGCCGGCATCCACCCGTTCTGCATCACCATCGACCGCGAAGCCAAAGCCTATTTACCGCACATGTACGGTGCAGCCAATTACATCGAAATCGACGACGTGAAAAAATTACCGCTCAAAGCAGCCGACATCTACCGCAAACTCACGACCTGATGTTGACGGAGCAGCCCAATACCGTATAATGGCGGGCTTGCCGGGTCGGTAGCTCAGCCGGTAGAGCAGCGGACTTTTAATCCGTTTGT
>JANMKH010000059.1:0-2615 GCA_031371965.1 Sulfuriferula sp. | reverse complement strand
CGATATGCACGGTGGGATGCACCACCGCCGATGAGTGCACTCCTGGCACCGCTTCAGGCGGCGGATTGAACAGCGCGGAAACCCGGGCGAAGTAAGTGTAAGGGTTATCCGCAATAATGCGCGGCCTGGTACTGGCCTCAGCCGCATCGCGCCCCAGTATGAACGCGCCTGCCGCCGATTCAGCCAACTGGCTGCGGTATTTCAGATTGGCGAGAAAGCTGATCTGGTGGGCCCGGGCACTGCTCAACGTGGCAATCTGGCTAACGCGGGTTTGCGCATCTCCAAGCACTTCGCCGCCCAGGCGCTCAACAATTTCTGCCAATGTGTAAGACACGTCCGGCATAGGGCGCCCTGTCAGAATTACTTGTCGCTCAGAGCGCGAATAATTTTGTCAGTGATGTCGATTTTTGGGCTGAAATAGACAGCCTCTTCGAGTATGACATCATACTTCTCAGCCTCACCGTAAGCATGAATGGCCTTACGGGCGCGGTCCTGCACCTTGGACAGCTCTTCATTGCGACGTACATTGAGATCCTCGCGAAATTCGCGCAGGGTACGCTGGTAATCGCGATTCAAGTTGGCCAGATCACGTTCCTTGTTGCGGCGATCCGTGTCGGATTGGATCGCTCCATCCTTCTCCAGCTGGGCCTGCAGGTCACGTGCCTGCTTGGCCATTTTTTGCAATTCGGCTTCGCGCGGGGCAAATTCCTTTTCCAGCTTTTTTTGCGCCTGCAGGGCAATCGGCGCTTCACGGAACACGCGCTCGGTATTCACAAAACCGATCTTGATATCGGCCGACGCTGCTCCGGCAGTCATCAACCCTGCGCTCAATATAATTGCTGCCAAAACCTTGTTCACTGCTCGCTCCTTAAAACACCGTGCCCAAGGTAAACTGGAACACCTGCGTCCTGTCATCCGGCTTGGGATTGAGTGGCTTTGCCAGACTGAACTTGAGTGGTCCGACCGGAGAAATCCAGCTCAGTGCAATCCCTGTTGAATAACGCAAATCCTTAAAATTAAAGCTGGAATAGCGCCCCAGATAATCATCCGGCCCCCACGTCGAGCCGGCATCCACAAACGCGCTCATGCGCACCGATTTGTCATCCTTCAGGCCAGGCATGGGGAAAAACAACTCCGCATTACCCACGACACGCTTAGTACCACCCGCTGCGACCACACCGTTAATCGGGTCGCTCAGTTTAGGCCCCAACGTAGATGTGTCATAACCGCGCACCGAACTCACGCCGCCCGCGTAGAAATTCTTGAAAAACGGCAGAGGCTTACCCGCATAGCCATTACCCACACCAATCTCGCCATTAAGCATCAGGGTGAAATTCTTGCTCAATGGCTTGAACCATTGCTGTTGATAGGACAACTTGTAATACTCAAGGCTGCCCGGCGGTATGCCCACCTCGCCGTAAACGCGTTGCAACATACCTTCAGTTGGGTAAGTCAGACTGTCGCGACTGTCGCGTGCCCATCCCAGATCAGCGCGCACTGTATCGTTACTGCTGCCAAACTGCTTGACGAAATCCTGGTACTGTTTGGGGCTGTTGGTATCCACTGTCAGGTCGAAGCGCTCGTATGCCAACCCCAGGTTGATACTATCTTTTTCGTTCAGCGGAATGCCCAGGCGCACCCCTACCCCTTTGGTAGAGTTCTGATAGGTTGCCACGCTGCTAAGCGAGGTGGTATTGATGTCACGCCGATACAGGTCATAACCCAGGCTTAAGCCATCTGGAGTGAAATAGGGATTGGTATAGGAAACCGAGTAGACCTTGTTGATCTTGCCGCTGTTGACCTGCAGGGACAATTGGTTACCGGTACCGAACAGGTTGTTTTGCGCGATCGAACCCGACAGGATCAGCCCTTCCGAGGACGAGAAACCCGCCCCCACCATGATGCTGCCGGTCGCTTTTTCCGTCACGCCCAGGTCAATATCGACTTGATCCGTGGTACCCGCCACAGCAGGCGTTGTAAGGTTGACATCGTTAAAATAACCGAGGCGTTCAACCCGCTCGCGCGAGCGCTTGATTTTGTCGGCTGCGTACCAGGCGCCTTCCATCTGGCGGAATTCGCGCCGTACCACTTCGTCCTTGGTGCGGGTATTGCCGGTGACGTTGATGCGATTGATGTACACGCGCCGGCCGCTGTCCACGTAGAAAGTGAATGCGACCTGATGTTTCTCCTTGTCCACGTCAGGCACTGCATTGACGTTGGCAAACGCATACCCGTCATTCCCCAGCCGATCGCCAATTTTTTTCGCAGTTTCGGTGAGTTTTTCGCGCGAAAATACTTCACCGGGTTTCACTGCAATCAGCTTTTCCAGTTCTGCCGGGGGAACGATGGTCTCACCCGTCAGCTTGACGCTGGATACGGTGTATTTTTCACCCTCGCTGATGTTGATGGTGATGTAGATGTCCTTCTTGTCCGGGGTGATCGACACCTGGGTGGAATCCACATTGAATTCCAGATAGCCTCGGTTCAGGTAAAACGATTTGAGTGTTTCCAGATCAGCTGCCAGTTTCTGTTTGGAATATTGATCGTTCTTGGTATACCAGCTAAACCATCCGGGGGTTTTTTCGCTAATCGCATCCAGCAGCTGTTTTTCCTTG
>JANMKH010000054.1:0-10417 GCA_031371965.1 Sulfuriferula sp. | reverse complement strand
CTGGACCGAAGCCAAAAAGACATTCGAGGCATACCTCAAAGAAGTCGAGGCCGGAAATATTGAATACTTGTACAACCCCGAATTGGCACTAGGAGCGAGTTAAATGTCTGATACTGTTTTGGTTGTGGGCGCAGGCCCCACGGGTCTGTCCGCCGCCGCTGGCGTAGCCTCTATTGGTAAGAAAGTGGTTCTGGTTGAAAAAGAGGCGGTTCTCGGTGGAGCGCCCATTCTGTCCGGTTATGCCAAGCTGGTACCGTCCGGCGAGTGGGCCAAGGATGCTATCGGTCGCATGGTTAAGCGTGTTGAAGACAATGCTAACGTCACCATCCACAAATCCACCAAAGTGGTGAAGGTGGAAGGTGAAGCAGGAAATTTCACCGTTACATTATCCAATGGTCAAAGTGTCAATGTCGGTAGCATCATCCTCGGCACAGGCTTCACCCATTTTGATTCCATTAACAAACCTGAGTGGGGCTTCGGTACCTACGAAGATGTGCTCACCACCACCCAGATGGAGCAAATGGTGTCCAGCGGCAAGATTGCTTGTCCGTCCGATGGGCGCGTGCCTGAGCGCGTGGCGATCCTGTTGTGCGTGGGTTCGCGTGATCGGCAGATCGGCCGCGAGTGGTGCTCGAAGATTTGCTGTACTGTATCCACCAATCTGGCCATGGAAATCAAGGAAATCTCTCCACAAACCGACGTATTCATTTATTACATGGATATCCGGACTTTTGGTTTGTACGAAGACAAGTTCTACTGGAAATCTCAGGAAGAATATAAGACTAAATTCGTCAAGGCCCGTATCGCCGAGGTTACAAAATCTGCCGATAATCGCCTGCTGGTCAAGGGTGAGGACACTTTGGTCAAGCGTCCTATCGTCATCCCTATGGACATCGTGGTTCATGCCATTGGCATGGATCCGAGCGAGGAAAACCCTGAGCTTGCAAAAGTGTTCGGTATTGGCCTGGAGAAACACGGCTTCGTTGAAAAAGGCGAGCAGTACACCAGCAGTTTTAGCAGCACGCGCCGCGGCATCTATGTAGGCGGTGCCGCGTTGGGCCCGGAAGATATTGATACCAGCATCTCTCATGGTCTGGCAATGGCCATGCGCGCTGTTGGTGACATGAATGCTCTGGTTCAAAAAGCAGCCTGATAGCGCGGCTCCTGTCGGTGAGGCTGACACGATTGTGCCGGCAGCATTGTCAGTTGCCCTTGATCCCGGTCAGTTCCAGCAGCACTTTGCGAAGCTGGGTAGCCAGGCGGAAGAATCGGCGGGGCTGGAGGCGTTGCTGGCCAGTCTGCAGATGAAAAGCCAGTTGTTTTCCAGTTTGCTTAACCCGCAAAGCTTGCCCTCCTTGTCGATGGAAGGCATCGAAGCGTTACTGGAAACGGTGTTTTCTGCCCGGCGTCGGCTATTCCCGGCGCTACAAGCGTTAGGTGTTGAGGCTACGCGGGGAGCTATTCATGAGCTGCTGTATGGGAATATGGCTCTGGTTGAACGGTTGCAGGCATTTTCAGAAATCGTACCGATAGACGAATCAGCCGACAAGGAAACGCGCAAGCAGGCCGCCAAAAATCGGCGCGCAGCGTTTGATTTTGGAGCTGAAATGCTGCATTTCAATAACCCGGTCAAGTATCCGCTGATGACGCGTTGGGTGTGGGATCAGAATACGGTGAGTGGCGCATTGCGCGAATTTATCCGGGGTAATGATTCCTTGCCCGATGTGCCGCTGGGTAATAGCCCTGAGATGTTTGAAGGAGCGCGTGCCTGGCTGGCAGAGCAGATTGCCGAACAGGGCTTATACAAAGATGTGCCGTTCTGGATCGATCTGGTGGAGGCGCAGGCTTACTCGGAATATTTTCGCTCAATGGCGGAAGGTATGTTGAGCGCGGATTTCGGCCGGGGTATAACGCCGCAAGAGCAGCTGAAAAAGTTTCTCGGTATCGATGCAGAACGCAAGGCCGGACAGTCCAGAGTCAAGCGCGACGTGGTTCATTAAGTCCATATTTGTACGAAATTAACAATGGGGCAGCGGGTGCTCCCGGGTTTTAGATTTTAGGAGAAGCTTCGATGGCAATTCACGAAAAAACACTGATCGACGCTGATCGTCTGATTACCAGCGACAAACTGGTGGTAGACGGGGTGGACGTGTCAGGTCACTGGAATACCATGATCCTGCCGCGTACGCTGAAGGATTACGACGATGATTTTGAAACAAAAATCAAAACGTATTCCGGTGCCGAGAACGTTCACCGTTGCTGGCAGTGCGGGTCATGCACAAACTCCTGCACGATGTACGCGCAGAATACCGATTTTAACCCGCGTTACTGGATTTATCTGGTTCGTCTCGGTCTCAAGGATGAAATCCTGAAAGACAAGGATATTATCTGGCAGTGTGTTTCGTGCAATAAATGTACCAACATTTGCCCGAAAGACGTGCGTCCGGAAGGCGTAATGAAAGCCTTGGCACACTGGATCGAGGATGAAGGATTTGGACCGAAATCCAATTCCAGCATTTTCGACGATGAATTTACCCGTCAATGTCTGGAACGTGGCCGCATTGAAGACTCTGAAGTGATGAGCAATTTCTTCAAGGATTCCAAGCAGGACATGATGCAAATGGCGCTGCATGGCTGGCTGGGTATTTTTGTTGCGCGCATGAACAAATGGACTGAATTACGCCAGGGCCATGTGATCAGGTTCCTGTCCCGCACGCCCATCATGCATTCGCTGCACATGGGGCTGTCGATGTTTTTCAAACCAAAAACGAAGTCCTGGGGTCGTACCGGAGACGTATTGAAACAGTATGTGAAAGAACAGAAGGAGTTGGCACATGGCTAAAGTTGCCTACTATCCGGGTTGTGCACTGGAAGGTTCCGGCGGTCCTTATGATCGTTCCACCCGCGCACTGGTGAAGAGCCTCGGTCTGGAAATGGAAACGCTACAAGACTGGAACTGCTGTGGCGCGATGGAGGTGAAAAACGTTCACCCAATGCTGCAAACCTATATGTCTGCCCGCAACATGGCGATTGCCAGCGAGCAAATGGGCTACGATACGGTGATGGCGCCCTGCAATGGCTGCTATCACAATCTGAAAAAGGCCGAGTACGAACTGGCTACCTCGGAAGAGTCGCTGAAAACCCTGCAGGATTTGGCCAAGAAATCCGACGATCCAGTCTATAAGGGCGATGTGCGTACCGTACACCTGCTCGAGTGGCTGATGGAGGATCTGGGTACCGAAGGGATTAAACAGAAAATCTCCAAGAGCCTGAACGGCATCAAGATAGCTAACTATTACGGCTGCATGTACACCCGTCCGCGTCAGATTTTTCCAGAAAAAGACCAGGGCCCCGGTTCCGAGTCCAGCTACAAACCGCACTTTATGGATGATCTGCTCGCTGCAGCAGGAGCCGTCAACGTAGATTTCCCGCTGAAGACTGCATGTTGTGGGGGTGCGCATACCCTGTCCGATGCGGATACCTCGACCCAGCTGGTGCTGAATATCATCCAGGCGGCAGAAGACGCGGGTGCTGAAGTGATCGCTACCGAATGCCCGACCTGCCACTCCGGTCTGGAAATGCATCAGGTGCGTGCGGAAACTGAATTCGGCATCAAGACCCATGTCAAGATTCTGTACTTTACTCAATTGCTGGGTCTGGCTATGGGATTGTCTGCACGTAAATTGGGCGTGCATGAAAACGTTAGCGATTCGCTGGACTTTCTCCATGCCAAGGGCGTAGTCTAAGCACACCAGTGCGGCCTGACCGCAATCCCCGGGCCGGCAATAATTGGGCGCGTACACCGCGCCCAATTTATTTCAGTCAGTTATTTCATCAACCAATATAGCGCCATAACACAACAATATGGAATGCAATGGCTGCGAGTTCCGCTCGGAACTCTACTATGATGACCAATACCAGATTTGGGTTCGCCGCGAGGAAGACGGTAGTCTGACAGTCGGTATGACGGATATTTCACAAACGGTGGCGGGTAAAATTTTACACGTACGCGTGCGCCGTCCAGGAACATTGCGCCCTGTTGGCAAGCCTGTTGCGACGATAGAGAGCGGTAAATGGGCAGGCCCCGTACCTAACGTATTCGATTGCGTCATCGAAGAAGCCAATCACAGTGTGCTGGAGGACCCGAATCTGCTGAATATCGAACCCTACGAAGCATGGATTGCGCGGGTAAGGCCGTCTGGTAGCGTGGAAGAAGCCCTGTCCGTCTTGCTGACCGGCGATGCAGCGCAAGCTGGGTATTGCGAACGTGCCCGGCGTGAAGATATACACTGTGAGCGAGGTGCACGCTGATGGCGGACCACCATTATCTGGACAACGAAGAAAAATCCGTTGTTATCGTTATGACCAGTGGCCCGTCTACACCGCACCGCTGTGCCACGCCATTTTATATCGGATCTATACTTGCTTCTATGGATTCCGATGTGCACATCTTTTTTACTATGGAAGGTGTAATGCTGGCCAAAAAAGGCGTGGCTGAAAATCTGGCGGCGATGAAAGATGGTAAAACCATTCTTGAATTTATTCGCGATGCGAAAGTGGCTGGAGTAAAATTGCACCTATGCAAGCCGGCGATGCCTGGCTACGAACTTGATGTCGGCGATATCATTGCTGAGATTGATGAAGTATCCAATGCAGGCGCGCTTGCCGATTTGATTTTGAGTAGCGACAAATCCATGTATTTCTGATTTGGCGCTGTGAGCTAGAATTTCGCTTAAATCTTGCGGAACCGCCTGCAAAATATATTGCAGGCACTAAATGTTTGATTGAATTTCATTCTGAGGAGAAATGAGCATGGCAACAGTACGTGGTTGTAATCTACCTGACGATCTTTTCTACAACGTTGACAACAACGTATGGGCACGCCGCGAAGCAGACGGCACCCTGACCATTGGCATGACAGCCTACGCTTGTTCGTTGGCGGGCGAGATCGTTTCGTACACCCCGAAAAAAGTAGGTAAGGAAATCGAACAAAACAAATCGGTTTGCACGGTTGAATCCGGCAAATGGGTTGGCCCGGTGAAAGCACCGGTGACCGGCGAAATCCTCGCCACCAATCCTGATGTAGCTGTTAAACCCGGCATCATCAACGCTGACCCCTACGGCAGTGGCTGGCTGGTAAAAATGAAGCCCAGCAACTGGGACGCTGATTCGGGTGCGCTGATTACCGGCGGTGCAGTGGCCGGCGCGTTCGAAACCAAGATGGGCGCTGACGGTTTCGGCGGCTGCTAAACGCAGTCGTATTTGATTCAATAGGGGCGATGTCAAATCGCCCCTATTGTTTTCTGTAAGGTTTAAACCCCTACGGTACATGGGGTTTCAGGTAAACACTAATGAGTGATTGGCTGGAAGTCGTTGAACGTGTTGAGCCGCTGGATGGCATCGAACTGGATGCCACTCTGGTCGACCAAATGCAGCAAAGATTTGCACAGGTGCGCGGCGAGGGTATCGGGCGCGTGAATTTTTACACGCCGACCTTCAAGGCGTTTGCCAGTTCGGAAATTAGCGGTTGTGGCAAAAGTGCATGGCCAGCGGTATCCATTACCGGTGGCGACTGCAAGCTGCAATGCGACCATTGCAAGGCCAAAATTCTGGAGCCGATGATTGCTGCGCGCAGCCCGGAAGATTTATGGCGCGTGGTCAACGAGCAGATCAATGGCGGCGCTCAGGGCATGCTGTTAACCGGCGGATCCAACCACCGCAATGAAGTCGAATACGACGACTACTACGCAACCATTCGACGTATCAAGGATACCTTCCCGGAATTCAAGATTGCCATGCACACCGCGCTGGTGGATATGGATATCGCGCGGCGCATGGAAGACAGCGGCATCGATGCGGCGATGATGGACGTGATCGGCTCGCAGGATACGATCACCCAGGTCTATCATTTGCGCCGTAGCGTGGATGACTTTGAGAAAACCCTCGAATATCTGGTTTCGACCAAGCTCAAGGTCGTACCGCACATCGTGATTGGCCTGCATTACGGGCATCTGCTGGGCGAGTGGAACGCGCTGGAAATCATCCAGCGTCACCAGCCGCAGGCAGTCGTGCTGGTGGTGGTGATGCCATTTTATGCACCGGAAAATCGGCCATTCGTTACCCCGGATAGCCGCGAAGTCGGGCGTTTCTTCATGGACGCCCGCGCTGCGCTGCCGGATGTACCTTTGCTGCTGGGCTGTGCGCGCCCGCCCGGCCGCACCAAGGTGGAGATCGACAGCTACGCCGTAATGGCCGGTCTCAATGGCCTGGCGCATCCGTCTGATGGCATGGTGGAACTTGCCGTGCGTCTGGAACGCGATGTGCGCGTCACCCCGGCATGTTGCTCCATCGCAATTGGCGATGAAGTGATGGCGATTGAAACCGCAGATGCCGGTCTGCAAGTAGACATCCAGAAAGTCATCGAACACGAGCGCATGAAGCGCCCGGCTTTTGCTGCGGCCGGTTCGCTCGGCGGCATCAAAGTAGTGATGGCCGGCCAGCCCGAAGCCGTGGGCGGCTGCTGTAGCTGAACGGGATTAATGACGTGACCACTTGGCGTTTACTCGACACCGGCCTGCGACCCGCAGCGCAAAACATTGCGCTGAATCGGGCTTTGCTGGAAGCGCGCCAGGAAAATGCCAGTCCCAGCACGTTGCGTTTTTTGCGTTTTGAGCCGTGCGCGCTGTTGGGTTATCACCAGAGTGCCGAGCAGGAACTCAATCTGGACTATTGCCGCGAACACGCTATCACCATCCAGCGCCGTATTACCGGCGGCGGCGCAATCTATTTCGATACCACCCAGATTGGCTGGGAACTGTACCTGCACAAGCACGAACTGGGCACGGCAGACATGAGCGCCATCTCGCGTCGTATCTGCGAGGCAGCAGCGCGGGGAATCTCGACGCTGGGCGTGGAGGCGCAGTTCCGGCCACGCAACGACATCGAAGTGGACGGCCGTAAAATATCCGGCACTGGCGGGGCATTTGACGGCGATGCGCTGATGTACCAAGGCACACTGTTGATCGAGTTCGACGTGGAAAAGATGCTGCGTGTGCTCAAAATTCCCGCTGAAAAACTTTCCGACAAAACCGTCGCCTCGGCGCGTGAACGCGTTGCCAATCTTGCCGACTTGTTGGGTCAAGTGCCGACGATGTCTCAAGTACAGGCTGCGCTGGCGAACGCTTTTGCTGAAGAATTTGCTGTGGAATTCGTCCCTTCATCGCTAACCCCGCGTGAAGAGGTTCTCTACAAGGCCGCATTGGCTGAGATTGACCATCCCGACTGGGTTAACCTGCTTGTTCGTCCAGCAAGCGATCGTCCTACGCTGGATGCCGTGCGCAAGTTTTCCGGTGGTCTGTTGCGTGCCAGCGTGGCATTCGACCGTAGCCAAGGTCGCATCAGGCAGGTGTGGTTCTCTGGCGATGTATTCATCAGCCCGCGCCGCTCGCTCGCCGATCTGGAAGCTGCGCTGCGCGATACGCTTGCTGAACACCTGGCTCAAAATGTAAAGCAATTTTTTGCCGGGCGCACAATCGATATGCTTACTTTGACGGCGGATGACTTTGTCAGTGTATTGCATGAAGCCTTGGCTCAAACAGCCAGCGAGACCGCTGCATGATGCGCCATGTCGATGTGCTGATTATTGGCTTGGGCCCGGCCGGTGCCGCCGCCGCAGCCGCTGCGGCGCAGGGTGGGCTAAGCGTGCTGGGTGTGGATCGTCGTCAAGAAATTGGCTTGCCGGTACAGTGTGCAGAATTCATTCCACTGCCGATGGGTAAATATGCCAAGGCAGACGGCGTGCTGTTACAACACATCAAGGGAATGAAAAGTTACTTACCCTCGGGTGCCGTAACCGAGACGGAGTTCCCGGGCCTGATGATAGACCGCGCTGCGTTTGATCAGGCATTGGCGCACGAAGCCGCGACGCAGGGTGCGGAACTCATGCTGGATAGCCGCCTGACCAAGCTCGATGCTGCGCAATCTGTGGCGCGAGTCAAAACGTCAACTGGCGAAATCGACGTCACCTACAAGCTGCTGATTGCCGCCGATGGCCCGCATTCTCCCGTTGCAGAGGCGCTGGGATTACCCGAGATGGAAGTGGTAACCACACGCCAGTACACCGTGCCGCTGAAACGCGCCTATGTGGATACCGACATCTGGCTCTCGCCCGACTACCCTGGTGGCTATGCCTGGCTGTTTCCCAAGGGCAATCTGGCGAATCTCGGGCTGGGCCTGGATAAACGTTTCGCGGGTGACATGAAAGCACCGCTCGATGCGTTGCATCAGCAATTGATGGCGCAAGACCTGGTCGGTGCCGAGATCAGCTACCGCACTGGCGGCGCGATTCCAGTGGGCGGCCTGCGTGAACACTTAGTGGTAGGCAAAGTATTGTTTACCGGCGATGCGGCTGGTCTTACCCATCCAATTACTGGTGCGGGGATAGCTGCTGCAGTGATCTCCGGTGAGCGGGCCGGACGGGCTGCTGTGGCATGGTTGAAGCATAACGACAGTGCCGCGCTGGAAGATTTTGAAGAAGACATCCGCGACCAGTTCGAAGTCGCGGTAAGCCGCGCGGTGGAACGCCGCCGCTGGCTGGACAAGTTCTGGAACACCGAAGAAGCGCATGCCGACCCCTTGCACCGCAAGAGCTGGATTGCCTTCCCGGACTATTTCGCTGCTTGAATAATTGGAAACCGTGCTTTTAAGGAGAGTCGCATGAGCGCCGTACTGGATCAACCCCAAGTCGTACAGTTCTACCGCCCCAACTACCATGTCAAAACCCCGGACATGCGTTCGCCCGAGTATGTGCAAATGAGCACTGCAGCTGCGATCACGCTGGGCCTGGTGCCGGGCAACATGCACCGCACCGCCTGCACCAACTGCTTGAACCTGCTGGTGACTTATCCGGAAGGCTGTCGCGCCAACTGCACTTATTGCGGTCTGGCACGGCATCGTGAAGAGTCGCGCGATTATGCGGATCGCAACTTCATTCGCGTGGACTGGCCTACCGCCCGTTACGACGAAGTCATCGAGCGAGTCAAAGTGGGGAATGACAAAGGCCAGTTCCAGTGCATGTGCATCTCCATGATCACTCATCCCAATTCCGATGCCGATACCTTCGTGCTGCTGGATAAATGGATGAAAGCGCTGCCGCATATTCCGGTGTCCATCCTGTCCAATCCCACCACCATGGAAAAAGACGACCTGGTGCGCCTGCACAAGATGGGTGCCGATATCTTTACCGTGGCGCTGGACGCAGTCACCCCGGCAATATTCGAACGCACCCGCGGCAAGACCGTAGACAGTCCGCACCGCTACAGCAAATACTGGCAAGCCATCGAGTGGGCAGCAGAAATATTCGGCCCGGAGAAATTCGGCGCCCACCTGATTTGCGGCATGGGCGAGACCGAGCAGGAGATTCTTGAAGTCTGCCAGAAGATCAAGGACAAAGGCGGCCACAACCATATGTTCGCCTTCTACCCCGAGCAGGGTTCGATGATGGAGGACTGGCCCGCTTGCGACAAAGGCCAATGGCGCCGCGTGCAACTGGCGCGTTTCATCGTTGACTACGCCGGCGGTCACGTCAGCAAAATGCTGTTCGATGCAGACGGCAAGGTGATTGATTTTGGCGTGGCGGAAGACGAACTGACTGATCTGGTGAATTCCGGCAAGCCATTCCAGACTTCCGGTTGCCCCGGCAAGGACGACGAAGAGGTGTCCGCCTGCAACCGTCCTTACGGCGATTCCAGCCCTTCCGACATCCTCTCATTCCCGTTCGCGCTGGCGCGTAAAGACGTGGAAATCGTCAAGCGCCAGATGGCCGGTGAAGAGATTGGTGCAGGGCTGATTTAAGTAATCTGCATTCAGCAAAAAAGTCGGGTGCCCAGGCACCCGACTTTTTTGTTGCAGAAATGCAACATCGTCCTAAAATCCGCACACAATGGGCTTGTGCAGGTCAATGTGACAAGTGTACTATCCGTCAAAATCATAATAAAAAAATGTCAGCGTTGTTCTTAATTTAATAATCCTTGGAGACTACATAAATGAAACTCAAAAAATTAATTGGCCTGATGGCCGTTGCCGGTTTTGCACTGCCTGGCGCAGCCATGGCAACCAATGGTTATTTTTCGCATGGCTATGGCATGAAGGCAAAAGGTATGGGCGGCGCAGCGACAGCGATGGCTGATGATGCATTCGGTGGCGCCAACAACCCGGCCAGCATGGTATTCGCAGGCGATCGCCTGGATTTGGGGATCGATCTGTTTTCGCCCAAGCGTGAAGCCAGCCGGAGCGGCAGCATGCCTACCCTGAATGGCACCACTGACAGCGACAGCAATTATTTCGGTATCCCAGAATTTGGTTACAACAAAATGCTGAATAACAACCTATCGCTGGGTGTGAGTGTGTATGGTAACGG
>JANMKH010000034.1:0-3318 GCA_031371965.1 Sulfuriferula sp. | reverse complement strand
CCGGCAGGATAAGCTGTCGCGAGTATTTCTCCCACGCCGCCGTGATTATACCCGACCACTGGCGTGCCCAGCCGCAGCGCCTCCAGCACCGTGCGGCCAAACGACTCCGGTTTGCTGGACAGCGAAAGGACGATATCGGACACCGCAAATATTTCGCGCATATCGCTGCGATGGCCGGTAAACGTGATGTCGCCAGCCAGCCCGCGCGCTGCCATGGCTTGGTGCAGTTCGCGCGCGTAGGCTAGGCGCTTGGGGTCTTCTCCACCCACGATCAGCCCGTGTACCGGCAGTCCGCGTTGTTTCAGGCGCGCGATGAGTTCGATGAAGGATTCGTGACCTTTCAGCCGGGTCAGGCGGCCGGGCAGGGTGAGGATGCGCTTGCCCGCCAGTTGCGGGTACTGCGCGCCCCATGCGGCCAGCCAGTCCGGTGACGGCTGATAGCCGTAGGGAAATTCCGCCGCATCCACGCCCCGGTAAATGACCTGGATGCGGCTGGCGTCGGTGTCTGGGTAGTTGGCAAGGATGTAGTCGCGGATGGTGTTGGAGACGGCGATGATGCGCTCGCCTTGCAACATCACCCGGCTGTAGCGGTTGACCGAATACAGCCCATGCACCGTGGTGACCAGACGTGGCCGCGTGGCCGGGTCCAGGCCGCGCCAGGCCAGATAAGCCACCCAGGCCGGCATGCGCGAGCGCACATGCAGGATGTCCACTTTGTGCTCAAGCAGAAAACGCCGCAGGCGCGGTACCAGACGCAGCGTGAACAGCGATTTTTTGCCCACCGGCCAGGTGAAATGCGTCGCGCCTTCCACTTCCAGTTGCGCCACCATGCGGCCGCCCGCTGACATCACCAGCGCACGATGCCCGTGCCGTACCAGATGGCGCGCCACTTCCAGCGTGCCGCGTTCCACTCCGCCGCCCTGAAGTGCGGGGAGGATTTGCAGGACGGTCAGGGGTTTATCGCTTGGCTTAGCGGGGGGCACGGCCTTTGCGCGCCGTCCCTGCTGGAGGTACGGTGAGGCTGGGTAAGTGTTTCATGAGTTGAACCAACGACAATAGCGCATCATTGACTGCCTTGTCGTTTGGAAATACTTTCGCAAGTTCGGGTGATAACTTGACCAGGTTTGTACCTTGCAAGACTTGTTCGTAGTACTTGCCTCTGACGCCACCCTTAAGCTCGGAAAGCTTGTATTCCGGGCGCAAGGTGCCTTTCTCAGTTTCCTTCTGCATAGATTTTTTGCTCCTCTCGCGTTGCTCTGCGTGCGCTGATAATTCGGATTTGGCCTGCCGCCTCGATATGGGAGACAACAAGCAAAAGCCCCTCGTTCGAAAGCCCGAACGTCAAGAAACGGGGCTCGCCGATCGAGTGGTCCGGGTCGGCATAAGTAATTGCCAATGGATCGAAAAATACCGAGCCCGCTTCATAAAATGATACGCCGTGCTTGCGTAAGTTCGCGGCGGCCTTTTTGGTATCCCAGCCAAAGTTCATTCGCAAATAATAACCGACCAGGCGCGTATATGACAGAGGATATCGGGAAAAGCTTTCGATCCGACCTTGCATGGGTTGACGTGAATAACAGTATCTACCTTTGGATCAGGTCCAGTATGATGGATTGAGTTTGCTGCCGGATGGCGAAACAATTCACAATGCGTTTTTTGATCGAGGTTTTGAGCCATGAAGATCAAATATTTTCAGGACACGGATACGCTCTATATCGAGTTTCGTTCCACCGAAGTTGCGGAGACCAAGGAGCTTGACGAAAACACACTCTTGGATATCGACAATCGCGGCAATATTTGCAGCATGACCATTGAGCATGCGAACTCGCGAGCCGCGCATCCCGCATTTTTCATTTGAGCAGATTGCCGCCTGAACGTTTTCGTAGGGCGGATTAGCGATAGCGTAATCCGCCGCATGTGAGGCACCCATTCGGTGCAATTCCCTGCGGTTATTGCACCTGCTTGCTGAGTTATGCGCCTCTCGATAGGGCATGGCACAACGGCATGAGGCACCTCCAAACAAGAAAGATTCCAGCAAGAGTGGCTGGAAATTGTTAACCAGACACGAGGCATAAAACCATGACCAGGATCGTGATTCGTACGGATGATGCGGCGGGCTTCTTTTCGCGCGCAAAGGATGCGGCGCGGAAAGCCGATCAGGGCGAAGCGTTTGAAGGCAAGCTAACGCTCTCGTTCGAAGACCCGCAACAGATGTTCACCGTGCTCTCGGAAGCGCGTCGCCGTTTGATGCTTGAAGTGATGCACGAGCCCAGGACGATTAATGAGCTGTCTCACCGCCTGCATCGCAACCGTTCGGCTATCACCAAAGATGTCGGGCTGCTTGAGAAGATGGGGTTGCTTGTCTCGCAACGCCAGTCCAATCCGGGGCACGGGATTCAAAAAGTGGTGCGTTCTGTCGCGCCTAAAATCGAGATGGTGGCAACACTGGGGTAATTTTACGTGCATCACTGAGCTGGCCTACGTCGCCGCCCAGCGATACGGCGCAACATCCAGCGTCTGCGGCCTGCCCGCAATCAGCCTGGCCAAAATCTGTGCGCTGGTCGGTGCCATGGTCACCCCGTAGCGAAAGTGCCCGGTATTGGCATAGAGGTTTTCGACCAGCGGGTGGCGGGCTATGGTCGGGATATTATCCGGCGAGCCCGGGCGCAATCCACTCCAGTGCTGCACCAGCGGTGCAGACTGCAGCGCTGGCAGGATACCGGTTGCGGCGTCGTAGAGCATTTGTCTGACTGCCTCGGTGGTGCTTTTGTCAAAGCCCACATCTTCCACCGTGCTGCCTGCCAGGATATGCCCGTCGCGGCGCGGGATCAGGTAAATGCCCTGGCGATAGACGATATGCGGCAACAGATCCGGCGCGGCCTTGAACAGCAGCATCTGCCCGCGCATCGGTTTGATCGGCCAATGCGGCGCGATCTCAGCCAATACCGACTGGCTCCAGGCGCCGGCTGCAACGATGTAGGCGCTGGCCTGTAATTTTCCTCGTGACGTATCGAGATAATCAATGTGTGCCGGACTGGCGCGCGCGACCCGTGTGACTTCAATCCCTTCCAGCAGATTGACCCCAGCATCCAGCACGGCAGCGCGCAATGCCTGCACCAGACGCGGATTGCGCACCTGCGCCACATCCGGCAGCCACCATGCCGGGCTGTTCTCCGCTAATCCGGGTACGCGCTGCTGCGCGGGTTCGCGGGCGTAGCGCCAGGCGTGCTGCGCGCACCAGCGCGCGGCGGCAACCTCGTCCAGCGGCGGCAGCACCAGCATCCCGCTGACCCAAAATTCCGTGTCAATGCCGGTGCG
>JANMKH010000137.1:0-3908 GCA_031371965.1 Sulfuriferula sp. | reverse complement strand
CATGCCGAGCTGATACGCGGCGACGGGCTCTACGCCAAACTTTCCGGCTCGCTGCAACACTGACGAGCAGCGGGCGCTGCGTCATCCTCGAAAAAGCAATTGAAGCCACAGAGAACACAGAGGTCACAGAGTGGGCGCGGGTTTTGAGTTGTATTTGCGAATTGGGCGACAAGTCGCCATCCCTGCGAACCCATTTCCTCTGTGTACTCCGTGCTCTCCGTGGCCAAAGCCGTTTTTAGGCTCATACGCTATCGCCGGCACCCGGATTGACGTACATTAAAATCAAGAATGGCCTATCAGCCACGGGGAACACGGGGCGAATCAATGGCTTGCGTGGTTTGTCTCTATCGCCCATAGTGTGAAGGGCTTGAGTAACTATTTGAAGGCCGACTCAATAGGTATTTGTCTGAGGCTGACATGAAGAACAAAACATTGCCACTATCGTGTCCTCCACTTTGCCTTCCGAGCAGGCGCTATCCTGACCGGAGCGTGGCGCGATGACCTCTCCGCCTCTCCGCATCGCGCTGTTTTACTTGCTGCTCTCCGCTTTATGGATAGCTTTGTCTGACCACCTCCTGCAACAACTGGTTACCGACCCCAACCTCACTGAGCGGCTGGAGATACTGAGGGAATGGGGCTTCGTCCTTGCCAGCACGCTGGTGCTTTTTTTCCTGCTACGGCGTGAACATGCGACTACCCGGCGCGCCAACGACATCCTGCGCGAGCGCGAAAGAAATTTCCGTATGCTCACCGAAACCATCGCTACCGCCATCTTCCTTCATCGCGGCGGGCGCCTGTGTTTCGTCAATCCCAAGGCAATTGCCTACAGCGGTTATACACGTGAAGAACTGCTGACCATGGACTTGTGGCAACTGGTGTCACCCGAGTACCAGGAGATAGTCAAACATCGTTCTTTGGCACGTCTGAGAGGCGCAAGCGGCCCAGCCTGCTATGAATTCAAAATTCTCACCAAACAAGGTGAAGAGCGCTGGCTGGAGGTCACCGCCGATTCCATTGAATTCGAAGGCGAACCGGTTGGCCTGGCTACTGCTTATGAGATCACTGATCGAAAACGGGCAGAACAAAAAATAAATCTTTTGAATCTCGAATTGGAACACCGCGTCATGGAACGAACTGCTGAACTGGAAGCGGCCAATACACAACTGCAAGCTTCACAAGCCAGCATCCGCGAATTAAATGTGGAACTGCAGCATCGCGCGGAAGAATTGCAAGCGTCGGTGCATGAGATGCAAGCCTTCAGCTACTCGGTTTCCCATGACCTGCGCGCCCCATTGCGCGCCATCCAGGGGTTCACTCAGGCGCTGCAGGAAGACTACGCAACCCAGCTCGACCCGGCAGGCCAGGATTTCGCGCAGCGCATTATCGCCGCAGCCAGCCGCATGGACATACTGATCCAGGATTTGCTGGCCTATAGCCAGCTGAGCCGTAGCGAACTCAGCCCGAAGCCGGTCAGCTTGTCCAAAATCGTGGCCGAGGCCACTGCCCAGCTCCAGACGCAGATCGCCGAACATCAAGCCATCATTTCAGTCATTGAACCGTTGCCGGATGCTCTCGGTCACCGCCCGACTCTGGTACAGGTCATCGCCAACCTGTTATCCAACGCCATCAAATTTGTCGCACCCGATGTGTCACCACAGGTGCGGATATCGGCTGAAACTTTTGAAAACAGAGTGCGATTGTATGTGGAAGACAATGGCATCGGCATCCCCGCTGAACATACTGAACGCATTTTCAAAGTATTCGAGCGCTTGCACGGCATAGAGACTTATCCTGGCACAGGTATCGGCCTTGCTATTGTGCGAAAAGGGATGGAGCGCATGGGTGGCAGCGCGGGGGTGGTAGCACAACAGAATAAGGGCAGCCGATTCTGGATAGAGTTGCCGCTTACAATGGAGGCGTGATGAATGTAACACTGCCAACACTATTGCTGGTGGAAGACGACGCCAACGACGTGATGTTATTCCGACGCGCCAAGGACAAGTCGAATCTGGCCAATCCTCTACAAGTGGTAGAAGACGGCGAGGCGGCAGTCGCCTACCTTTCCGGCCAGGGTCAATATGCAGACCGCAATCGCTACCCGTTACCCGCGCTCATGCTGCTGGATCTGAAACTACCGCGCAAATCCGGCCTGGAAGTGCTCGCCTGGCTGCGCGAACAACCCGGTCTCCTGCGCCTTCCCGTGGTGGTATTGACCTCTTCCAAGGAAAGCGTTGACGTGGGGCAAGCCTATGACCTGGGCGCCAATTCCTACCTGGTCAAGCCGGTGGCATTCGACAAGCTGCTGGAAATGGTCACGGCCTTGGGACTGTATTGGCTCATTCTCAATGAAAAACCGGATATTCACCTGTCCAACGGTGAGTGATATGGATATGAAAAGCGCCACACAAGCTACCCTGAAATGCCTGCTGGTCGATGACAACCCGGATGATCGCGCACTCGCCACGCGCGCACTGGAACGTGAATTCCCCGAGATGCAGGTCGAGTTCGTCACCGACATGGATGAATTCAAGCGGCGCATTGAGGTGGGTGATCTCGACCTTGTCATTACCGATTATCAATTGCGCTGGACTGACGGCTTAAACATTCTGCGCAGGGTCAAGGCAGTACTGCCGGAATGCCCGGTGGTCATGTTCACCGGTACCGGCAGCGAAGAAATCGCCGTGGAAGCGATGCATGCAGGGCTGGATGAATATGTACTCAAAGCGCCCGGGCATTATGCCCTGCTCCCCACGCGGGTGCGCTCGATATTGGCGCGCACCGAGCAACGACAACTTCTGCAAGCAGCGGAAAACGCGCTGCGCGAGAGCGAATCGCGCCTGCGCGCCATCATCGAGACCGAGCCCGAATGCGTCAAAATCATTGGCCCGGATCACCGTTTGCGCTTCATGAATGCATCGGGACTGGCGATGATTGAAGCTGATTCCAGCGAACAAGTACTCGGAAAAAAACTGTTGGAGATACTTTTACCCGAGTACCGTCAAGCTTTCCAGAATTTGACCGGCAACGTACTGGCGGGTAACAAAGGCTCGCTGGAATACGAAATCATCGGTCTCAAAGGCCATCGCCGCTGGCTGGAAACCCACGCAGTCCCGCTGGTCAGCGAAACCGATGGCAGCACATCGTTGCTGTCCATTACGCGCGACATTACCGAACGCAAACTGGCTGAGAGTGGCCGTGCGCAACTGGCTGCCATCATTGATTCCGCCATCGATTTTATAGGCATTTGTGGCCAGGATGGAACGGTTACCTTTGTGAACCAGGCCGGGCGCAACATGCTGGGCATCGGCTTGAACGAAGACCTGTCCACCACGCACATGCAGGACTATCTACCCGCATGGGCAGAAGATCGGTTAAACAGTCATGCTATCCCGACCGCCGTGCATGAAGGCATGTGGCGCGGCGAAAGTGCACTGTGCTCCCGCGACGGGGAAGAAATCCCGGTATCGGCGGTCATTGTCGCGCACAAACTCCCGGATGGCAGCGTCGATTTTTTCTCCACTATCATGCGTGACATATCGGAGCGCAAGCACCACGAGGCACAATTACAGCACCTCGCCACTCACGATAGCTTGACCGGGTTGCCCAATCGAGCCCTCTACACAGACCGTCTGGAAGTGGCCATCTTCGAAGCCCAGCGCCGCGAGCGGCTGGTGGCTGCGATGTATCTCAACCTCGACCGTTTCAAAACCATCAACGATACCCTTGGTCACGAGATGGGCAATGCCCTGCTTCAGGCAGTCGCCAAGCGTCTTGAGAAAAAAATACCCGACAATGACACCCTTGTCTCAGTTATCGCCGACTGGGAACACCGCCGGTACGCCGATGGCGCCAATATCATCTGTCTCTTCTCTGTTGTCCGGGCTCGCCAAAAGCTGGGGCGTGCCTAC
>JANMKH010000551.1:0-3359 GCA_031371965.1 Sulfuriferula sp. | reverse complement strand
ACGAAAATCGGCAAGCCCAGCTTGCGCACCACCGCCGCAAAATCCGTTTCGGCATCGAGCAACGCATACTCCGGCGTGGGCACGCCGGCCGCCTGCCACAGCAGCTTGGTGCGCCATTTGTCCAGCGCCAATGCCGACGCCATCACGCCGCTGCCGGTGTAAGGAATACCCAGCAATTCCAGCGCGCCCTGGATCGTGCCATCCTCACCATAACGACCATGCAGCGCAATGATGACGCGGTCAAAATGTTCACGCGCCAGCTCCGGCAAATCACGTTCGGCCGGATCAAACGCATGCGCATCCACCCCCTGGCGCAACAACGCGGCCAACACCGCGGCACCGCTTTTCAGCGACACTTCGCGCTCGGCCGAACGTCCGCCCAGCAGCACCCCGACTTTTCCAAATGCTTTCATTACTCCGCTCACAATCTTGTCCCGATGATGCGCACTTCTCGGATCAGCCTTACACCGGAATGCTGGTTTACCTGGTATTCCACTTCGTCGATCAAATCTTCAATATTGGCTGCCGTTGCTCCACCGGTGTTGACGATGAAGTTGGCGTGTTTTTCCGACACCTGTGCACCGCCGATGCGCAAGCCTTTCAGGCCGCAGGACTCAATCAGCCGCGCGGCGAAGTCGCCCGGCGGATTACGGAATACCGATCCCGCATTGGGCAGATTCAGCGGCTGGCTGGCGATGCGCCGGTTCAACAAATCCTTGATATGCTGCCGCGATACGGCACCATCGCCGCGCGCCAGTCGAAACCAGCCGCCGACGAACCATTCTTCTGCGCCGCTGTGCAATGCCACATGACGGTAACCAAGTGTGTAATCGGCTGCGCTACGCTCGGTGAAATACCCGTGCCGATCCAGGGTCAACACTTGCGCTGCCACATCCCAGGTTTCGGTGCCATAACAACCCGCGTTCATCGCCAGCGCACCGCCCACGGTGCCGGGTATCCCGGCCATGAATTCGGCACCGACCAGGTCATGGCTGGCGGCATAACGTGCCAGCTTGGGCGCTGCCACACCGGCTTCGGCATACACCACGCCATAGCCTTCAACTGCTTCGCTTTCCCAACTCGTGCCTTTGACCCGCGACTCCAGCGCTATGCGTTTTAATGCTCCGTGCAGCAACACCACCACACCATGCACACCGCCATCGCGTACCAGCAGGTTGCTGCCCAGCCCGGCGAAGATCACCGGCAAGTCAGACGGCAGTCCGCGCAGATATTCGGCCAGGTCGTTGGTATCGGCAGGGATATATACACGCTCGGCACTTCCCCCGGCACGCCAACTCACGTGCCTGGCCATCGGTTCGTGCTGGCGCACTTCGCCGCGCATCACGGAGGCGCTGCTGATCGCCCCGCCCGAGGCACTATGACTAAGCTCTTCGTTACGTCGCATTGGCCGCCTCCACAATCTGAGCCGGTGTCTGACCGATCGAGCCAGCACCCATGCACAACACTATGTCGCCGTCCTGCACCGTATCCAGCACCGTGCGCGGCATTTCATTGATGTGCTCGACGAATACCGGTTCGGTCTTGCCCGCCACCCGTACCGCACGCGCCAGCGCACGCCCGTCTGCCGCCACAATCGGCGCTTCGCCTGCGGCATACACTTCGGCCAGCAGCAGAACATCCACACCGGATAACACTTTGACGAAATCCTCGAACACATCACGGGTACGGGTATAGCGATGCGGCTGGAATGCCAGCACCAGACGCCGCCCGGGGAAAGCCGCGCGCGCCGCCGCCAGCGTGGCGGCCATTTCCACCGGGTGGTGACCGTAGTCGTCGATCAGCGTAAAACTGCCGCCGCTGGCGATTGCGACTTCGCCGTAGCGCTGGAAGCGCCGGCCCACCCCGCTGAATTCAGCCAGCGCCTTGACGATGGCACCTTCTGCCGCACCTACTTCGAGACCGACTGCAATCGCCGCCAATGCATTGAGTACGTTATGCAGGCCGGGCAAGTTGAGGGTGACTTCCATCACGCGCCGGCCGCCGCCATTAATAACGCCGAAACGCATCTGACCGCCGCTATGAGTGATATCCACGGCACGAATATCGGCCCCGTCATTCAATCCATAAGTGGTAATCGGTTTAGCGATGCGCGGCATGATCTCGCGTACGTTGGCGTCGTCACTGCACAGCACTGCCATGCCGTAAAAAGGAATGTGCTGCACGAAATCCACGAACGCCTGCTTCAGGCGACCGAAATCGTGACCGTAGGTTTCCATATGATCGGCGTCGATATTGGTCACCACCGCCAGCACCGGGGTGAGGTAGAGAAAGGACGCATCCGATTCGTCCGCTTCGGCTACGATAAATTCGCCCTTGCCCAGACGTGCATTGGCACCGGCTGCTTCCAGGCGGCCACCAATGACGAAAGTCGGATCCATACCCGCTTCCGCCAGAATGCTGGCGATCAGCGAAGTGGTTGTGGTCTTGCCATGGGTACCGGCCACACCGATACCCTGGCGCAGACGCATCAATTCCGCCAGCATGATTGCGCGCGGCACCACCGGTATGTGTTTTTCGCGCGCGGCCAAGACTTCCGGGTTGTCGTCTTTCACCGCGGTGGAAACCACCACGGCATTGGCGCCCGCGATTTGTGTTACGGCATGGCCGTTAAACACCTTGACGCCCAACTTTGTCAAACGTCGCGTCGCCGCGTTTTCGGCCATGTCGGAACCGGTGACGACAAAGCCCAGATTGACCAGCACTTCAGCAATGCCGCTCATGCCCGCCCCGCCGATACCAACAAAATGCAGTTGTTTGACTTTATGCTTCATGGCGCCAGCTCCATGCATATCTGCGCCACAGTTTCGGTGGCATCCGGCTTGGCCAGGGCGCGCGCCTGCTGCGCCATACTTAATAATTTTTGTCGATCCAGATTGCGCAATAGCGTGGCCAAACTATCGGGAGTCAATTCATCTTGCGGCATGAGCCAGGCTGCGCCAGCTTCGCTCAAAAATTTCGCATTACCAGTTTGGTGGTCATCCACCGCGTGGGGATAAGGTACCAGCACGGCCGGCACCCCCGCCGCCGCCAGTTCTGCAATGGTGAGCGCACCTGCGCGGGTGACTGCGATATCGCACCAGGCATACACTTCGGCCATGTCGGCAATGTAGTCGCGCACCTCTGCGATCACGCCTACGGCTGCGTAATGGGCGCGCAGGCTATCGGCGTGGCGGGTACCTGACTGGTGGATAACTGCGGGGCGCTCGGTTGCAGGAATCAGCGCCAACGCGCGCGGCACCGCATCATTCAATGCCGCAGCTCCCAGGCTGCCGCCCACCACCAGCAAACGTAATTGCGGCGCCGTGCGTATCTGCGGCACGGGCAGTGCGGCGATGCTG
>JANMKH010000114.1:0-2997 GCA_031371965.1 Sulfuriferula sp. | reverse complement strand
GCAGTGCGCTGATTTTCATAAACCGGTAATGGCCCGATGCCGGTATTCATCGGTTGTCCTATCGGCTTTTGCAGCTGACAAATAAAGCTCAACAACCTCAAAATTCGTTCCGTGTAACGCATCCTCGTCCCCTTTTTTGTTTTTTTATGCTCTCCGTCAGATGCCTGCAAGGCTAAGCCGGGATCATTGCCGACTTTCGATAGACCTGCCCGTATCCTCCATATGTGCGCACGTCGAAAGTCCGGGGAACCCTGTGAAGCTGATTTTGCCACTTGTGATTGCATGGGTCGTGGCTTGCGCGGCACCTTTTTCCGCCCAGGCAGCCACCAGCGCCGAACCGCTGACGCTCACCCTGGAGCAGGCCGAGGCACGGCTGCTGTCAAACAATCGCGATATCCTGGCCGGGCAGCGCGCGGTCGAATCCGCCGATGCAGTGCTGATGTCGGCAGGCGCGCGACCCAATCCGCAGGTTTCCATCAATAGCGTCAGCATCACACCGTCACGCGGGCTGGGCGCAGGCACGCCTTACGATAAACGTATGGATACCACCTTGCGCGTGGACCAACTCATCGAGCGCGGCGGCAAACGCGCTCTGCGCATGCGCACTGCCCGGCAATTGCAACAGGCCAGCCAGGAGGATTTGTCCGATACCCGCCGCCAGTTGCAAGTGGCGCTGGATGCGGCTTACTACGATCTGCTGCTGGCGCAGGACAAAATGCGGCTCACTGCAGATAGCGCACATCTTGCCCAGACTGCTTTGGATAAAGCTGAATTACGCCTCAAAGCGGGCGACCTGGCGGCGTCGGAAGTCGCCGGTATCCGCGTCGATACGCTGCGCGTCAAAAACGATGCTGCGCAGGCCGCAGCCGATGTGGCGACGGCGCGACTGGCACTGGCCTACCTGATCGGCGCGGATGCGGATGCATCGCGCATCCAGGCCACCTCCGCATGGCCTGCGCCAGGCAACCTGACGACAGATGCCGATATCGAATCGCTGATTGCCCGCCGCCCCGACATGCGCGCCGCGCAAACACGCGTGGATGCAGCACGCAGCGCGCGGGATCTGGTACGTGCGCAACGCGTGCGCGATATTTCTGTCGGGGCGCAAGTCGAACATTACCCGCCCGACAACGGCAATAGCTTTGGTGTAGGGGTGAGCTTCCCGCTATTTTTTGGCAACAATTTTGAAGGCGACATTCGTGGTGCCGAGGTCGCGCTCTCCGCTGCGCAAGACAATCTGGAGCGCACCCATGCGCTGGCGCTGGGTGAACTGACGCGTGCACGCAACGACCTCAACAGCAGCGCCGAACGCCTCCTACGTTATCAAACCGAACTTATCCCGGCCGCACGTCGCGCTGCCGATGCTGCCGAATTCGCCTTTGCGCACGGCGCCATTTCGGCGGTGGATGTGCTCGATGCACGCCGTACCTGGCGGGCCATCCAGATCGAGGCGCTGACTGCCCAGGCCGATTACGCGCGCGCCGCCGCCGCATGGCGCATCAATACCCAGCTCGCCAAGGACCAATGATGAAAATTTCCCGCCTCATAATCGCATTGGCTGTCGTGACGGCGGGTGTCGCCTATTTTTTGTGGCATGCGCTCACATCCGCGCCGCCGGTTGCCACCGCCCCGCACGCTCCCAGCGATCCAAACGTATTGCGTTACCCGGCCGGCGCCCCGCAACTGGCGTCGATTCGCGCCGAACCGGTGCAGCAAGTGCCGCTGCCTCTGGCTGAGCCGCTCAATGGCCGAGTGGTATACAACGAAGACGTCACTGCGCGCATGACTTCTCCGATCAATGGCCGTGTAGTGGCGATCAAAGCACAATTGGGCGATGGCGTGCGTGCGGGGCAAACCCTGCTGGTATTGGATTCACCGGAACTTGGCAGTGCCAAATCGGATCTGGAAAAAGCCCAGGCTGACGCCAACCTCAAACATCTGGCGCTCGCCCGTGCGCAAACCCTGTATGGCGGCGAGGCTCTGGCTCGCAAGGATCTTGAATCCGCCGAGGCCGATTATGCCGCCGCGCGCGCCGAAGTACAGCGTGCCCGGCTCCTCTTGCACAACCTCGCTCCAGCGGGTGTGGTGAGTTCTGGCGAAGGCTACCCGCTACGCAGCCCGATTGCAGGAGTGGTGGTTGATCGCCAGGTGAACCCCGGCATGGAAGTACGTCCGGATTTGCCCAATCCATTGTTCGTGGTCACCGACCCGTCACGGCTGTGGGTCAGCGTGGATTTGCCGGAAAACCTGTTGGGCAAAGTCGCGCTTGGTCACCCGGTAGCTATTGAGGTGGATGCTTACTCCGGCCAGCGATTTACCGGCCGCATCGAAAAAATCGCCCCGGCGCTCGACCCGGTCACCCGCCGCATCATGTTGCGCTGCAGTGTGGATAGCGGTTCCGCGCAGCTCAAAGCGGAAATGTTTGCACGCGTCACCCTGCTCGCCGATGCGGGCAAGCTGGCGTTCCGCATCCCCAACGCAGCGCTGGTCAGCGATGGCCTGTACAGCTATATATTCGTCGAGCAGGCACCCGGCGTATTACGCAAGCGCCGCGTTACCCTCGCTGCACAGGATCGTGACTATGCCTACAGCGTGAACAGCTTGCGGCCGGGCGAACGCATCGTTACCAGTGGTGCACTGCTGCTCAATTCCGAACTGGGCGTGACCCAATAACCGGGCAAATACGATGCTGGATAAACTGATTACCTTTGCCCTGCAGCAACGCGTATTTGTACTGCTGATGGTGGTTGCGCTGGTGCTGCTGGGCTGGCATGCGTTGAGCGATCTGCCGATCGAAGCCTTCCCCGATGTGCAGGACGTGCAGGTACAGGTGGTCACGCAAATGGCCGGGCAGGCGCCGGAAGAAGTCGAGCGCAGCGTCACCCTGCCCATCGAGCGCGAAATGAGTGGGGTGGCGCGCATCACCCAGCTGCGCTCGGTATCGATGACCGGGCTGTCCATCGTCACGCTGACTTTTGCTGATCATACCGACGATTA
>JANMKH010000113.1:0-7644 GCA_031371965.1 Sulfuriferula sp. | reverse complement strand
TTATATACAAGGTGTTACATGGATTTCGCCGCGAACTTTTCAAATTTAAGTTGAAAAAGTGCAACAGTAGTGCAACAGTTCTCGCATGAACACGACACCATCACGCACCAAGGGCAAAACCCGCAAACCCAAACGTAAAGCCTTTCACACGGCCTATACCCAGCTAAATCGCCGCGTGGCCATTTTCACCTGCTTACCGCTGGAAAAACTGGACGCGCTGTCATTGAAAAATCAGCTTGATGATATTGGACGTTTGCGCGAACGCGGAGAGTAATTCCGCACGATTATGAGTTTTTTGCCGTTTTGAGAGGTGTGTATGAGTAATGCCGGACCGAATAATACCGAGTTGCATCCTTCCGTCATCGCGCTGGTGTCGCTGGCGGCCAATGTTGCCGCCAATCACCCGGGTCAGGGTTTATGCCAGCTGGACAAGCTGCGCCAATACGGCGTGACAGCGGAACAGATTGATCTGGTGGTCGAAATCGCCCGTCATATCCGTGACGAGGCCAGCAGCAAGCTGGATGCAGGGTTCGACGCCGCATTGGCCGAGCGTTCCCAGCCTGCAGCCACGCCACTCAAGATTCCGGTTGCCGCATCGGCATGTTGCACGTCCACGCCTTCCGGGAAATCCTGCTGTTAATCAAGGTTGCACATTCACAAGCAGTCGTGATCATCGAAAAAATAAATCATGCCGGTAGTATGCCCGGTCAATTCAATGCGGAGAGTAGGTAATGAATAAAAAAACGGTCTTGATCCTGTGTACCGGCAATTCCTGTCGCAGCCAGATGGCAGAAGCGTTGGTGAATCACGATCTGGGTGACGCAGTGCATGCGATCTCCGCAGGCACGCGGCCCCAGCCGAAAGTGGCCGATGGTGCGATTGCCGCGCTGCAGGAACTGGGCATTGCGACTGACGGCCTGTACCCCAAGGATGTGGATGCGGTCATGAACGAGGCGATTGATCTGGTGATTACCGTGTGCGACAACGCCAGGGAAGCATGCCCGGTATTCCCGCGCGCTATACCCAGCGTGCACATGCCGTTTCACGATCCGCACGGTGAGCCGCTGGAGAGTTTCATGCGCGTGCGCGATGAAATCCGCGCAAAGCTGGTGGCAGAAGTCTCGCGTCGTCTGGGATAAGCAGCATGCTGGTTGCGCTGCTTATTTTTCTGGTTACGCTGGCCCTCGTCATCCGCCAGCCCAAAGGTTTGGGCATCGGCACCGCCGCCTGGCTCGGGGCGGGTGCTGCGCTGCTGGCGGGTACGGTATCGCTCACCGACATCCCCACCGTCTGGCACATTGTCTGGGATGCCACCTTTACGCTGATAGCGCTGATCCTGATTTCGCTGATCCTCGATGCGGCGGGATTTTTCGAGTGGTCGGCGCTGCATGTGGCGCGTTGGGCGCAGGGATCGGGCCGGGCGCTGTTTGTGCTGATCGTGCTGCTGGGCAGCGTGATTGCGGCGCTGTTTGCAAATGACGGCGCGGTGCTGATCCTGACGCCACTGGTCGTCGAAATGCTGCGCGCGCTGCGCTTTTCGCCACCTGCGATGCTGGCGTTTGTGATGGCGGCCGGGTTTGTGTCAGATTCGGCCAGCCTGCCTTTCAAGATTTCCAATCTGGTCAATATCGTTGCCGCCAATTATGCAGGCATAGGCTTTGCCGATTACGCGGCGGTGATGGGTGTGGTCAACCTGGTATCGGTCGCGGCTTCGCTGCTGGTGCTGGCCTGGTATTTTCGCCGCGATGTGCCGCCAGCCTACGACCCGGCCCAGCTTGCCGATCCTGCCGGCGCGATTCGCGACGCTTTTGTGTTTCGTGCGGGTTGGGTGATATTGCCCAGTTTGCTGGTGGGTTATTTTCTGTCGCAACGCTGGGGCGTGCCGACCTCGGCGATTACCGGAGCAGGAGCCTTGCTATTGATGCTGGCCGCAGGCCGCGAGCATCTGCTCAGGCGCCAACCCAGGGCGGTCATCCCGGTGTGGACTATCCTGCGTGGGGCACCCTGGCAGGTGGTAGTGTTTTCGCTGGGCATGTACCTGGTGGTATACGGTCTGGGCGACCACGGCCTGACCGCAGGCCTGTCCCATGCGCTGGAATGGCTGGCAAGTTATGGCCTCACCGCAGCCACGCTGGGCACTGGTTTCATGATGGCGGCACTGTCGGCACTGATGAATAATATGCCCGCGGTACTGGCCGGCAGCCTCGCCGTGGCGCATGCACAGGTCGATCCGGCGATCCGTGAGGCGATGGTTTATGCCAACATCGTCGGCTGCGATCTCGGCCCCAAGATCACCCCCATCGGCAGCCTCGCCACCCTGCTGTGGCTGCACGTGCTGGCGCAGCGCGGCATGACGATAGGCTGGGGGCAGTATTTCCGCATCGGCATTGTACTCACCGTGCCGGTACTGTTTGCCACGCTGTTTGCGCTGGCGGGCTGGCTGAGTTTTTTGCGTTAAGCCCGCGCTTCACGCTATCCTTGCAAAATGGGACTGAACGCTTTTGTGGCTATTGGAGTGGGTGCGGCGCTGGGTGCATGGCTGCGCTGGGGGCTGGGGCTGTGGTTGAACCCGCTGTTTCCCACGTTGCCGATGGGTACGCTGGCGGCTAATTTGCTGGGTGGTTATCTGATCGGGCTGGCGATGGCTTTTTTCGCCAGCTATACCGGGCTGGCGCCTGAAGCACGGCTGCTGGTGATTACCGGATTTCTGGGCGGATTGACCACGTTCTCCACTTTTTCTGCCGAGATATTCACGCTGCTCTCGCGTCAGCAATGGGGCTGGGGACTGACGTCGATGTTGCTGCATCTGGTCGGTTCGGTGCTGATGACTGCACTCGGCGTACTCACCTTCAAATTTTTGAAAGCCTGATGCCATGCAAGACCACTGGCTGCGCCTCTACACTTCCGAAAAACAAAAACACGCCGGCAAGCCGTTGTATGAATGGCTGCTGGAAACCGCACGCAAGCAAGGTATCGCAGGCGGTACGGTATTCCGGGCGACTGCCGGATTCGGCCGCCATGGCTTCACTGAAGAAACCTTCTTCGAACTGGCAGGCGAGCTGCCGATGCTGGTGGAATTCATCGCCAGCACGGAACAGGTCGAGGCGCTGCTGGCCCTCTGCACGCAGCAAAACCTGCGCCTGTTCTACACCCGCATCCCCGTTACCCACGGTATTACCGGTTCCTGAGAGGGATGACGTCTTACGCCGACCAGGCCATCCTGTTCGTCGCGTCTTTCGTCGCCAACTGGTTTTCTGCACTGTCCGGGGGAGGCGCGGGGCTGATCCAGTTTCCCATGCTGATTTTCCTCGGGCTGCCCTTCGGTGTGGCGCTGGCCACGCATAAAGTTGCCAGTGTGGCGCTGGGGCTGGGCGCAACTGTGCGCTACCTCAGAGGAAACCATCTGGAGCGGCGTTTTTCCCTGATCATCCTTGGTGCAGGCTTGCCAGGCGTGGTGCTGGGGGCGGGCACCATCCTGCAGATATCGCCACGTATTGCCATTTTTTTGCTGGGTGTGTTGACCCTGGGCCTGGGGCTGTATTCCGTATTTAAACCGCGTCTGGGTATGGATTACGCACCGAAAAATCAGCACGGTAGCGGGCTGCTGACTGGCATGTTCGGTCTGTTCGTAGTTGGTTTTCTGAATGGCTCGATCACTTCCGGTACCGGCCTGTTCCTGACCATCTGGCTGATTCATCATTTCGGCCTCGATTACAAGCGCGCCGTGGCTTACACACTGGTGCTGTGCGGATTAGTCTGGAACGGTACCGGCGCAGTGGTGCTGGGCTATCTTGGCACGATCGCCTGGGGCTGGATGCCGGCGCTGCTGGCGGGTTCAATTCTGGGTGGCTATTTCGGCAGTCACATTGCCATCAAAAAAGGCAATTTGTGGATCAAGCGCGCATTTGAAGTAATCACCATCCTCATTGGTCTCAAACTGGTTCTGGGTTGAAGCTGCGGCGGCTATCATATTTCGTAGCCAAACAAACGCTGTATGGGGTCTATAGTGATAATCGGTCAACGTGAATCACCTCCTCGCTATGAAGCGTTTTTCCATTTTCATATTGCTGCTGCTGGTGTTGGGTTGGAGTGCGCCCGCCTGGGCCAGCGCGCCGGTGTTGCTGTTGAAGGTGGAAGGCGCCATCGGCCCGGCCACTGCGGATTACGTGACACGCGGGCTGGAACACGCCGCCCGGGACGGTGCGCAGCTGGTTGTGTTGCAAATAGACACGCCAGGCGGGCTCGACACCTCCATGCGTAAGATTATCAAGGCTATTCTTGCCTCACCGGTGCCGGTGGCCAGCTATGTCGCGCCTAGTGGCGCGCGTGCTGCCAGCGCCGGTACCTATATCCTTTACGCCAGCCAAATTGCGGCGATGGCGCCCGGTACCAATCTGGGCGCTGCCACGCCGGTGCAGATCAGTATGCCCGGGTCACGCGAACCGCAAGGTGTAGCGGGCGAAGGCGGCAAATCTGCACAAACGCCCAAAGATGCCATGACGAAAAAGGCGACCAACGATGCAGTCGCCTACATCCGCAGCCTCGCCCAGTTGCGCGGACGTAATGCCCAGTGGGCCGAACAGGCAGTACGTGAAGCGGCCAGCCTGCCTGCCAGGGAAGCGCTCAAAATCGGGGTGATTGATTATGTGGCGCCAGACCTGCCACAATTGCTCACGCAACTGGATGGTAAGCAGGTCAGCGTGGCTGGTGGCAAGCGCACCCTGGCCACCGCCGGCGCACCCATCATCACTTACCAGGCCGATTGGCGTACGCGTTTCCTGGCGGTAATTACCGACCCCAGCGTGGCACTGATTCTGCTGATGATCGGCGCATACGGCCTGTTTTTTGAATTTTTCAATCCTGGTTTTGTTGCGCCGGGTGTGCTAGGCGGCATCTGTTTGTTGCTGGCGCTGTATGCTTTCCAACTGCTACCGGTGAACTACGCCGGATTGATGCTGATTCTGCTGGGCATTGCATTCATGGTGGCGGAAGCGTTTGCGCCCAGTTTTGGGATGCTTGGCATTGGCGGGGTAGCGGCCTTTGTCATTGGCGCGGTGATATTGATTGACACTGAACAGCCCGGATTTGGCATTCCGATTGGCTTGATAGTCGCGATGGGCGTAGTCAGCGCCCTACTCATCGCAAGCCTGGCCGGTATGGCGCTAAAGGCGCGGCGCAGAACCGTGGTGAGCGGGGCCGAGCAACTGCTCGGCAGCGTCGGCGAGGTGGTTAAATGCAGCGAAGATATTTGCTGGGCGCGTGTTCACAGCGAGTTGTGGCAGATCAAAAGCACCCAGGTTCTGACTCCCGGCCAGCACATCCGGGTCACTGGCAGGGAAGGCTTGACGCTTATTGTCATGCCTCAATTTGAAAAAGGAGTCTGAGCATGGAATTCAGTTTTGGTTTTGGTGGTGTGTTCATCATCCTGATTGCGCTGGCGGTTTCGTCAATCCGTATTCTGCGCGAGTACGAGCGCGGCGTGGTGTTCCAGTTGGGACGATTCTGGAAGGTGAAGGGGCCGGGGCTGGTGATCATCATCCCCGGGGTTCAGCAAATGGTGCGGATAGAATTGCGCACCGTGGTACACGAGATTCCCCCTCAGGATGTGATCTCGCACGACAACGTCTCCATCAAGGTCGACGCGGTGCTTTACTTCCGCGTGGTGGACCCGGAAAAAGCATTTATCCAGGTGGAGGACTATTTTTCCGCCACCAGCAAACTTGCCCAGACCACCTTGCGCTCGGTGCTGGGCAAGCATGACCTGGATGAAATGCTGTCCGAGCGGGACAAGATCAACACCGACATCCAGACGATACTTGATTCACAGACCGAGGCCTGGGGGATCAAGGTCAGCGTGGTCGAGATCCGCAATATTGAACTGACGGAAGACATGATTCGCTCCATCGCCAAACAGGCCGAAGCCGAGCGTGACCGCCGCTCCAAAGTGATCCACGCGGATGCCGAGTTCCAGGCATCGCAGACTCTGGTCAATGCCGCCGCTATTCTGGCCTCAGCGCCGGGAGGCATGCAGTTGCGCTATCTGCAGACCCTGGCCGAAATCGCTACGGAAAAGAATTCCACTATCGTCTTTCCGCTGCCCATCGATCTCATCAAGCCGTTCCTGGAGATTATGGAGAAGGCATCCGGCAAGGGCGATAAAGACACGCACGCTTGACGGCAGAACCTGGAACCGGCCCAATACCTGCCTTTGCAGCAATGGGTATAAATCGGGCAATGGTGACGGGCCGCAACTGGGATATTTTTTGCACCGTGGTGGACAACTACGGCGACATCGGCGTGGCCTGGCGTCTGGCGCGGCAACTGGTCGCCGAGCATGGCCTGAGTGTGCGCCTGTGGATGGACGACCTCGCCAGTTTTCAATATCTGTGCCCCGCGATTAACCCGAATCTGCCCGAACAAAGCGTGGACGGGGTGAGCGTGCGGCGCTGGGATAAGCCATTCCCCGATACCGCACCTGCCGCTGTCGTCATCGAAGCCTTCGGCTGCAAATTGCCGCAAAGCTACCTGACTGCAATGGCCGCGATGCAGCCCAAGCCGGTCTGGGTTAACCTGGAATATCTCAGCGCAGAAGATTGGGTGGAGGGCTGCCACGGGCTGCCTTCGCCGCATCCCCGGCTGCCGCTCACCCAACATTTCTATTTTCCGGGTTTTAGCGCCCATACCGGTGGCCTGTTGCACGAAGCCGGGCTCACCGAGCGGCGCACGAGCTTTCAGCGCAACCCGGCGGCGCAGGCCGATTTGTGGGCGTCGCTGGGCGTGAAACCCGCACCCGATGCGCTGCGTGTGTCGCTGTTTGGCTATGAAAATCCGGCCGTGGCGGAATTGCTCGAGGCCTGGACAGAAGGCGAACTGCCGGTGCTGTGTCTGTTGCCGGAAAGCAAATTGCTGCCGCAGGTCGCCGCATTCTTCGGCGCAACCGGGCTGATTCCCGGCGAGCAGTGCCGGCGTGGAAACATGGTTCTGCATGTGCTGCCTTTTTTGCCGCAACCCCGCTATGACGAATTGCTGTGGACGTGCGACCTCAATTTCGTACGTGGCGAAGATTCGCTGGTGCGCGCACTATGGGCGGCACGGCCATTGGTCTGGCACATCTATCCGCAACAGGACGATGCGCACCGGGCAAAACTGGATGCCTTTCTGGCACGCTATTGTGCAGGCTTGTCTCCCCAGGCCGCCACGGCCTTGCAGGATTTTTGGCATGCCTGGAATGCAGGCAAGGGAGCGGGGCAGTCCTGGATGAATTACCGGCGCCATCAGGCCGCGTTCGATACCCACGCGCGCAACTGGGTTGATGGCCTGTTGAAAAATGAGGATTTGGCCGCACATCTGGTGCAGTTTTGTCAAAGTAAGTTAAAATGACCGGCTAGATTAGCGCTCACCCCCAATTTATTCAGCAGGATACAGCATGAAAACAGCACAGGAAGTCCGCGCAGGCAACGTGATTATGGTCGGTACCGACCCCATGGTCGTGCTCAAGGCCGAGTTCAGCAAATCCGGCCGCAACTCGTCCGTCGTCAAAATGAAGATGAAAAACCTGCTCACCGGTTCGGCCTCCGAGACCGTGTATAAAGCCGACGAAAAATTCGAGCAAGTCGTGCTTGATCGCAAGGACTGCACCTATTC
>JANMKH010000384.1:0-3903 GCA_031371965.1 Sulfuriferula sp. | reverse complement strand
ATTGGCCAGACATCATGGTGTCAGCATTGCCGAAAGCAAACACTGGAATCACTTGCGTGGCGAACATTTGCGGACCGGTAGCCGCCTTATCGTTGCTGAAGCAAATGGCGAGGCTGGCCGTAAGGCGGCTTCGCACAAACTGCCTGCACACCACGCCGGAGCCAGGCACTACACGGTGAAACGCGGCGACTCATTGTCTGGTATTGCGGAAAAATTCGATGTCTCGGTGGCAGAAATTCAGCACTGGAATCGCATCAAGCATCACGCAGCAATCAAACCCGGTACCAAGCTGGTGCTTAATTAGGTTTTTTCAGCAGCAATATCCATTCACGCAATCTGATTTGCCAGATGGCACCACACCACCTGATGCGGACTGATTTCGGTCTGGCCGGGATACAGCCTCCCGCATACCTCCATGGCCTGCGCACAACGCGGATGAAAATGACAGCCTGATGGCGGTTGCGCCGGCGACGGTAAATCCCCATGCAACTGGATCATCGGTGGCCGTGGCCCGGTTATTACCGGCGCGGCAGAAAGTAACGCCTGCGTATAAGGATGGCGCGGATGCTCCAGCACAGTCCGCGTATCACCCGTTTCCACAATACGCCCCAGATACATCACTGCGACGCGCTGCGCCAGATAATCCACCACCGGCAGATTGTGGGTAATGAACAAGTAACTCAACCCCAGTTCGTTTTGCAAATCTTTCAGCAGGTTAAGGATTTGCGCCTGCACCGACACATCCAGTGCGCTGGTGGGTTCGTCGCACACAATCAGTCTGGGGCGCACCGCCAACGCACGGGCGATAGCGATGCGCTGGCGCTGGCCGCCGGAAAATTCGTGTGGATAACGATGCAGTGCTGTCTGCGCCAGCCCAACCTGATCAAGCAATCGCGCCATCATTTTTCTGCGTGCCCCGGCAGCAAGCTCGACGCCCAGCGCGATCATGCCTTCTTCCAAAATATCCACCACCCGCATACGCGGATTAAGCGAGCTATACGGGTCCTGGAAAACCATCTGGAATCCGCTGCGCTGGACACGCAACTCCGCTGCACCGAGCCGGGTGAGCTCGCTGCCATTGAACAGCACGCTGCCCGCAGTCGGTTTGACCAATTGAATAAGGGCCTTGCCCACGGTGGTTTTACCGCAGCCGGATTCGCCCACCAACGCCAGTGTTTCCCCTACCCCAATATCCAGCGACAGCCCATCCACGGCCTTGACTGCACCGACTTGGCGTTGCAACAGACCGCTTCGAATCGGAAAATGCACTTGCAAATTACGCACTGCCAAAAGCGCTGTCGCTTTGCCCATAACAGCTTGCGTCACAGCAGCCATGGGTACCGGCATGGCTGTGCCGCTGCTGGCGGGCGCCAGATGACAGCGCACCGTGTGCCCCTGTGCCAGTTGCGTCCACGTCGGCGCCTCGCGCTGGCAACGCTCAAAAGCAGCATCGCAACGCTGGGCAAAACGGCAGCCGACGAACGTGCTGTCCAAGGCAGGCACCATGCCCGGTATGACTTCCAGCGCGCCGCCGCGCTGCCCCCTGCCCGGCAGCGCGGCAAACAGCTTGCGGCTATAGGGGTGGAACGGCGCGGCAAAAAACGCAGCGCGCGGTGCGATTTCCACCAGCTCGCCGGCATACATCACCCCTACGCGATCCGCCATTTCCGCCACCACACCCAGATCGTGGGTGATGAGCAACATGCCCATGCCGCGCTCACGCTGTATGCTGCGCAGCAATTGCAACACCTGCGCCTGTATCGTCACATCCAGCGCGGTGGTAGGTTCGTCGGCGATAAGCAGACGCGGGTTGCCTGCCAATGCCATCGCGATCATGACGCGCTGTTTCATCCCACCGGACAACTGGAATGGATATTCGCTGATACGCCGCGCTGCATCCGGCAGGCCGACGGCATTGAGCAAGTTGATGGACTCGGCACGCAAGGCTGCGCCGCCAAGATTGCGATGGCGACGCAGTGATTCGCCGACCTGCTCGCCGATACTGAGCACCGGGTTGAGACTGGTCATCGGCTCCTGGAAGATCATGCCGATCGCACCACCGCGCACGGCACGCATGGACGCCTCGGGGAGTGCCAGCAAGTCGCGCCCTTCCAGCAAAACCGCCCCGGCATCGATGCTGCCCTGCTCCGGCAACAGGCGCATGATGGACAATGCCGTCATCGATTTACCGCACCCGGATTCGCCCAGCAGCGCGAAGGTTTCATTGGCAGATACGCTGAAACTCACGCCATCCACGGCGCGCACGACACCGATGCGGGTGCGCAGGCCGGTTATCTGCAACAACGGGATGGGCTTCATTGCGCCCTCCCGCGCGGGTCGAATGCATCGCGCACGCTGTCGGCGAACAGGTTGGCGGCCAGCACCAGCGCGAACATGAACACAAACGCTGCGCTGAGCTGCCACCACACGACCGGCTCGCGTGCCATTTCCAGGCGCGCCGAGTTGATCATGTTGCCCCAGCTATACATGGCTGGATCCACCCCCACACCGACATAAGTCAACACCGCCTCGGCCAGCACCAGACCGGAAAAATCCATGACCACGGTAATCAGCACCAGGTGTTGCAGATTGGGCAAAATGTGACGCGTGATAATGCGCCAGTGCGATACGCCAAACGCGGTGGCGGCCTGGATATATTCCTGCTCGCGCAGTTTCAGCGTCTCCCCGCGCAGCAGACGGCACAGCCCGGTCCAGCTGGTTACGCCAAGGATCAGGCACAGAAACAGCAGCCGAACATCGCTACGCGCAGCCGAGGTGTCGAACACGTCCGGGTGGGCTTCGATATACACCTGCATGATCAGCACCGAAGCCGCGATCAGCAGCACACCCGGAATGGAATTGAGCGTGGTGTAGAGGTACTGGATCAGATCATCCACCCAGCCGCGGAAATAACCCGCCACTATCCCCAGCAATAATGCAAATGGCAGCATCACCAAAGTCGTCAGCGTACCGATGACCAGTCCGGTACGTATGCTTTTCAGCGAACTGTACAGCACGTCCTGGCCTACTTTGTCGGTACCAAATACATGATAGCTGGCTGCCAGTTGAGCAATGACCAGACCCAGCACCAGCAGGATGGCGCAGGTAAGCAACAAGGTGCGCCACGGAATCGCATTGCCGCCACGCAGCAGGCGAACCAGTGCCGCAGTCAGGCCGCCAGTCTGGCGGCGTGCCAGCCAAGCGGCCAGCAGCAAAACAAGAAGCGCCGTCAATGCCAGCCCCTCAATCACGCCCCATGCGATTCGCTGCACAATGTCGTGCACCCACTGCGTGTGCGGATCAGCCAGCTGCGCGCCGCCATATTTCAGGCGCGGATAAATACGCAACGTGCTGCCATTGGCCAGCGCGATGGTTTCCCTGGCATAAAGATGCGTTGCCAGCGGCGCCGAGTAGGTTTTTTCCTTGTGCGTGCGCAGATTGGGAAGCAGGGCATCGAGTGCACTCAGCACCTCGACCCCGTATTGCACCGATTGTCCGGTTTTCATCACCAATGCGGGGCGGTAATGCAGTGAATCCAGCAAACCGATTACCACAAACACCACCAGCACCACTGCCGCTGCCATGCCGGTGGGGTTGGTCAGTACACGCCGCCACGGTGCACGCAGATGGTCGTGGCGGCGCACATACCAGGTGAATAAGCCTACTGCGGCCAGCAGCAGGAATATCAGCGCATCCGTCCACAGAATAACCGGCTTGAACATCATTGCAGGCGCACCCTTGGATCAGCCAAGGTGTAGGAAATGTCGGTCAGCAACAAGCCGACAATGTAGAGCGCCGAACCGATGAACACCATGGCGCGCACAATGGCAAAATCCTGCGACTGGATGGCGTCTATGGTATAGCTGCCCAGGCCCGGGATGCCGAAAAACGATTCGGTGATCA
>JANMKH010000111.1:0-2029 GCA_031371965.1 Sulfuriferula sp. | reverse complement strand
GGTGGAACTTGTCCTTGAGGCGCGAGGCGAGAATGCCGATTACGCCCTGGTGCCAATCCGGGTCGAACAGCACCAGGCTGTAACTGTCGCTGGTTTCGATGGCATCGAGCGAGGCCAGCGCGGTTTCCTGCATGTCGGCCTCGATGCTGCGGCGTTCCGCGTTGAGCGCGTGCAGGCGCTGGGCGATGGCGAGCGCTGCGGCGGCGTCATCGGTGAGCAGGCAGGCGATGCCCAGCGACATATCCTCCAGCCGACCCGCAGCATTCAGGCGCGGCCCCACCATGAAGCCGAGGTCGAATGCCGACGCCCGCGCCGGGTCACGAGCAGCGGCCTGAAATAATGCGCGGATACCGGCACATGCCCGCCCCGCACGCATGCGGCGCAGACCCTGCTCAACCAGGATGCGGTTGTTGGCGTCCAGCCGTACCACGTCAGCCACCGTGCCCAGTGCCACGATGTCGAGCAGTTGCGCCAGATTGGGTGCGGTGTCAGCGCTAAAAATGCCGCGCGCGCGCAATTCGGCGCGTAACGCCAGCAATACGTAAAACATCACCCCCACCCCGGCCAGGTTCTTGCTGGGAAAAGGGCAACCCGGCTGGTTGGGGTTGACGATCAGCGCTTCGGGCAATTCATCGCCGGGCAGGTGGTGGTCGGTGACCAGCACTTCGATGCCCAGCCGTTTCGCCTCATCCACACCGGCCACACTGGCGATGCCATTGTCCACGGTGACGATCAGATCGGGGCGGCGTTCGGCTGCCAGACGCACGATTTCCGGGGTGAGGCCATAGCCGTACTCAAACCGGTTCGGCACCAGATAATCCGCGCTGCCGCCAAGCAACGCCAAGCCACGCAGCGCCACCGCGCAGGCCGTGGCGCCGTCAGCGTCATAGTCCGCCACCACCAGGATGCGTTCCTGGCGGGCAATGGCATCTGCCAGACGCTGCGCCGCGGCGTGGATGTTTTTTAGAGAATCGAAAGGTATCAGCCCGGTGAGCCGGGTTTCCAGTTGCGCCGGCTGGGCAATGCCGCGCGCCGCATAAATGCGCGCAAGCACCGGGTGCAGACCGGAGGCAGTGAGGGTATGGGCGACGGATTCGGGATAGGGGCGAGCGGCAATTTTTACCATGACCGCAGTTTACCTTTAACCCGGATGTTTGATGAATTGACGCTTACTCGACGACGCGAACATCTTTCACGAAATATTCAGTATCGGCAAAGCAGGTGGAGGGCACGCCGACGTGTTGGTCATAAGTCAGGCTCACGCGCTTGCCCAGGCTCTTGTTGATCTTGTCCGCCACGGTATCGTCAGGTACCGTGAAGTAAAATTTTTCGCTCAGCGTTCCCGGCATGTTGACCATCGCCAGCTCACCTTCCCAGGTTTTGCACAGCCAGCCTTTTTTGGAAAATTTCTGTACATAACCGGCGCGGTCCCCGGACGAATACGACCAGTTGAGCACCACCCATGTATAGGCGGCAAACAGCCCCAGTGGCACGATGATTAAGCCTGCGACCCACGGCCACACGCGTCGTTGTTTGGATGGTTGCATAATTATTCTCCCCGAATTGGCTGCTCATTTTAACGCGATTGAGCCGCTATAATCGCGCTTTGTTTTGGGGACTGTCATGTTGACTACTATTGATTTGATCCGGCACGGCGAGCCGGTGGGCGGCCGCAAATACCGCGGCCAGACCGACGACCCGCTGTCGGAAAAAGGCTGGGCGCAGATGTGGAAAGCCGTGGGGGATTATGCGCAATGGCAATGCATCATCACCTCGCCGCTCAGCCGCTGTCAGGCTTTTGCCGAGGCACTGGCGGAAAAGCGCGGTATCCCGGTCAGCATGGAGGCACGTTTCAAGGAGGTGACCTTCGGTGTCTGGGAAGGCCAGACCGCTGCGCAACTCACCGCCCATCATCCTGACTTGCTGTTCGACTTCAAATGCGATCCGGTCGCCCATCGTCCGATGGGTGCGGAGTTACTGGCGGAGTTTCATGCACGTGTGATGGCTGGCTGGCAAGCCATGCTTGATG
>JANMKH010000336.1:0-4081 GCA_031371965.1 Sulfuriferula sp. | reverse complement strand
CAACCAGCAGATACAGCGCATCCGCCTGATAGTCACCAACCTGTTGCAATTCGCACGCCCGGCAGAATTCGCCAATTATGTCAAGCCACTGGATGTAAACCCGCTGCTGTCGGATTGCCTGGTATTGGTCAGACACCAGCTTGGCAAAACGCGTATCGCCGTCACTCAGGACTATCGCGCAACACACCACATCGCGATGAACCGCAATGAGTTGCAGCAAGTCATCGTCAATTTGATGGTCAACGCCATCCACGCCATGCCTGAGGGAGGGATCTTAACGCTGGCAACACGTGACTGGGAAAACATCGGCGTCAGCATTAGCGTGTCTGATACTGGAGCGGGCATTGCGCCCGAGGTATTGCCGCGTATTTTTGACCCATTTTTTACTACCCGCAAACAGCACGGCAGCGGGCTGGGATTGTCCGTCAGCTATGGGCTGCTGGAGCGCTATGGCAATCGCATCACGGTGACCAGTGAACCGGGTAAAGGCGCAACCTTCACTATCTGGCTACGGGTCGAGCCAATTTATATGGAAAGCGGAGCTGTCGACTGAATTGTCGATCCCGGCCCCGCATTTTCCTGGGCAGCGTTACATTTCGTTACAAATTGACACCCCTACCCTTGGCTTGGACGGCTATTCTGCAGTTGTGCCCAGACATGCACGCGGACTAGGTAGCTTTCAGCTACTTCAGTGAACCGCTTGTTTCAAGTCACTCAACAAGGAGACACATCATGAACAGATCAAATCGATTGATTACAGCTTTACTGGTGAGCGCAGGCCTGCTTATTGGCCTCCCGAGCCTGGCCCAAGCTCACGATAATGATGGGGGTCGTCTCGGCATCAACTTCTCGATAGGTGCCCCTGTTTATTATGGGCCGCCCGCTTATGTTTATACGCCGCCCCCTCAAGTCTATTATGGGCCGCCGCGCCCCGTCTATTATGATCGTGGATACGGCGACTGGCATGATCGTGGACGCTGGCATGGCCGCCATCACGAACACGACGATGACGATTAAGGCTTAATCGAGACTGATCCCTGTCAGTCGTAACCCAGCCCCATCACCTCGCGCACGTCACGCATCGTCTCGCGCGCGAGGTCACGGGCTTTTTCGCAACCATCGGCGATGAGATTACGTACTAACGACGGACTTTCCTGGTACATCCGGGCGCGTTCCCGCATCGGCTCCTGCTCTTTCAGCACACCTTCGATGACGGGCTGTTTGCATTCCAGGCAACCGATGCCAGCACTGGTACAACCGGCACGCACCCAGGTTTGAATATCCTCGCCGGAATACACCAAATGCAGCTGCCATACCGGGCATTTTTCCGGCGAGCCGGGATCGGTGCGCCGTACACGCGCCGGATCGGTGGGCATGGTGCGGATTTTTTTAGTCACGCTTTCCGCGTCTTCGCGCAAAGAGATGGTGTTGTTGTAGGACTTGGACATTTTTTGTCCATCCAGGCCAGGCATTCTGGATGCGGCGGTGAGTAGCGCCTGCGGTTCGGCCAGGATCATTTTGCCGCCACCCTCGAGGTAGCCGAACAGGCGCTCACGGTCGCCGAGCGACAGATTTTGCTGCTCGTTGAGCAAGGCTTGGGCAGATTCCAGCGCTTCGTCGTCCCCCTGTTCCTGATAGCGGGTGCGCAATTCTTCGTATAAGCGGGCTTTTTTGCTCCCCATTTTTTTGACTGCGGCTGCGGCTTTTTGCTCGAAGCCAGGCTCACGCCCATACAGGTGGTTGAAACGGCGCGCCATTTCACGGGTGAACTCGATGTGTGGCACCTGGTCTTCGCCCACCGGCACCTGATTGGCACGGTAGATCAATATGTCCGCACTTTGCAGCAGCGGGTAACCCAGAAAACCATAGGTAGACAGGTCTTTTTCGCTCAATTTTTCCTGCTGGTCCTTGTAAGTAGGCACTCGTTCCAGCCAGCCAAGCGGTGTAATCATCGACAACAGCAGGTGCAGCTCGGCATGTTCCGGCACCTGCGACTGGATAAACAACGTAGCCTGGGACGGATCAACGCCTGCAGCAAGCCAGTCAATCACCATTTCCCATACGTTGTCCTGAATCACCTCGGGGGTGTCGTAATGGGTGGTCAGTGCATGCCAGTCAGCAACGAAAAAAAGGCATTCGTACTCGTGCTGGAGGTTAACCCAATTTTTTAATACGCCGTGATAGTGGCCAAGATGCAAGCTGCCGGTAGGGCGCATGCCGGATAAAACGCGGTTTGCGTACATGATTTGTGATTAGTTGGTGATAATTTGGATAAGCGTGGCGATCTCGGCATGACCCAGGCCGGAGAAAGCACCCGTGATAACAATGACCAGCATTAATAGGGGGCTGAGAATAAGTCCGAGCCAGCCAATAAACATCAGCGCGAGCAGGATGTAAAATCCGTACGGTTCGATCTGTGCAAAACGATAGGCATAGCGTCCGGGTAGCAAGCTCACGACAATGCGTCCGCCATCCAGCGGTGGCAACGGCAGCAGATTTAGCGCCATCAACACTGCATTGATGAAAATTCCTGCCGCGCCCATCAGCGCCAAAGGCTGGGTATAACTATCACCTAGCGATATCCCCAGTTTGATAATCAGCGCCCATAATATTGCCATGAACAAATTGGCTGCTGGTCCAGCAACCGCTACCCATAACATGTCACGTTTGGGATTACGCAGTGCACCAAAATTGACAGGCACCGGTTTAGCCCAGCCAAACAGAATAAAACCACCACCCAGCACCTTGCTCAGCAACAGGATGGATAGCGGCACCAGAATTGTGCCCACCGGATCGATATGCTTGAATGGATTAAGCGTGACGCGTCCCAGCATCCAGGCTGTCGTGTCACCAAAAAATTTGGCAACGTAACCGTGGGCGGCCTCATGTAGCGTTATGGCGAAAATGACCGGAATGATCCAGACGCTTATTTTTTGTATCAGGTTGAGTTCCATTAATTCAATCCAAAAGGTTGCAGATCACCGCGTCCGGCACGTATCAATACCGGTGCAGCGCCAGTCAGGTCAATTACCGTGGTGGAGTTCACATCACAGGCACCGGCGTCCACGATTAGATCCAGGCGCTTTTCCAAACGTTCGCGAATTTCTTCGGCTTCATGCATGGGCAATTCGTCTCCAGGCAGAATCAGCGTCATGCTGATAATAGGCTCGTCAAGTTCTTCCAGCAGCGCCAGTGTAACCAAATGCTCAGGCACACGCAGGCCGATAGTATTGCGTTTGGGATGTTGCAGGCGCCGGGGAACCTCGCGAGTGGCCTCAAGTATGAATGTGTAACTGCCGGGCGTATTCGCCTTGAGCAGACGAAACTGGCTATTATCCACTTGCGCATAGCGTGCAATCTCGGACAAATCCCGGCACATCAGGGTGAAGTGATGTTTGTCATCCACTTCGCGAATGGCGCGAATACGATCCTGCGCTGCCTTGTCACCCAAATGGCACCCAAGTGCGTAGCTGGAGTCGGTAGGAAAAGCGATCACGCCGCCATCACGCAAAATCGCCGCGGCTTGTTTGATAAGGCGTGGCTGCGGGGTATCCGGGTGCAACGTAAAATACTGCGCCATCGCTTAACAGGCCGCCCAGTCATGCCAGATAGGTGTACACAACTCAGGTAATGCGGGCAGACGCCCAATGTCACGATAACCTTCACCTGGGGCATGGAAATCCGAGCCACGCGAGGACAATAACCCGAATTTTTGCGCAAGCTTGGCATATTGCGGATATTGCTCAGGCGTGTGACTGCCGGTCACCACCTCTATGCCCACACCACCCAGATTCTTGAATTCTTCCAGCAGTTCATGCATTTTACCGCTACCAATCTGATAGCGGCCTGGGTGCGCAATGAACGCTTGACCTCCGCTCGCAACAATCCAGCTTACCGCCTCTGCCAAGCTTGCCCATTGGTGGCTGACATAGCCGGGCTTGCCCTTTACCAGATACTTCTTTAATACGGTACGCACATATTTAACGATGCCTTGCGCCACCAAATAGCGCGCAAAATGCATACGACCAATCAAATTTTTGTTGCCCTCATGTTGATAATCACCTTGCAAGATGTCTTTGAT
>JANMKH010000284.1:0-2409 GCA_031371965.1 Sulfuriferula sp. | reverse complement strand
GGAATGCACCCAGCGCCAGCGACAATCCGGCCTGGTCAGTCAGGTAGGCCAGCCCGAGGGTGATGAGCAGCACGTTGAGCATGAACAGCTCGGAAGATTTATGGCCGGCCACCATGCTGAACCAGGGGCGCATCAATTTTTGCCCGATGAACAGCAGCACGAATAACACCACGGCGGCTTTGGCGCTCGCCCAGCCCAGATCCACCCACAGATTTTCGCTGCCTGCCGCCAATGTCGGCGTCAGGATCAGCAACGGCACCACGGCCAGGTCCTGAAACAGCAGCACGGCGATCATCTGGCGACCATGCTGGGATTGCAGTTCCAGCCGCTCTGCCAGCATCTTGCTGACAATGGCAGTGGACGACATCGCCAGCGCACCGCCCAGCGCAAGCCCGGCCGCCCACGGCAACCCGGCACCCCAGGCCACTGCCATCACCAGCAAAATGGACACCATGACCTGCGCGCCGCCAAATCCGAATACCGTAGTGCGGATGGCTTTCAGCTTGGGCAGACTGAACTCAAGGCCGATGCTGAACATCATGAATACCACGCCGAACTCAGCCAGATGCCGCGTTTCCTGGCTGTCGGGTATCCAGCTGAAGGCGTGCGGACTCACCAGGATACCCACCAGAAGATAGCCCAGCATGGAGGGTAAGCGTAACGCGCGAAACAGCGCCGAAACGATCACGGCGGCAGCGAGCAGAATGAGGACGAAGCCCAGGGTAGTATGCATAGCCTCAAGATTAGGGGCTACGCGCAGCTACCGCAATAGCGGGGGCGTCTTGTATACTCCACCCGTATCCGGAAGACAGCCAAAAACACGATAACCGCCATGCCCGACACCTCTCCACCTAAATTTGACCATGACGCCGCGTTGACGCTGGCGCGCCGCGTACTCAGCATCGAGGCCAGCGCCGTCGAAGCCCTGGGCAATCGCCTGGATAGTAGCTTCACTGCAGCGATGACGCTGATTCTGGCGTGCCGGGGACGCGTGGTAGTCAGCGGCATGGGCAAGTCCGGGCACGTCGGCAACAAGATTGCCGCCACCCTGGCCAGTACCGGCACGCCGGCTTTTTTCGTACATCCGGGCGAAGCCAGCCATGGCGATCTGGGCATGATCACCGCTGAAGACGTGTGCATCGCATTGTCCAATTCCGGCGAGAGCGCCGAACTCACCAGCATCGTGCCGCTGATCAAACGACGCGGCGCGCGCCTCATTTCCATGACCGGCAACCCCAACTCCACCCTGGCGCGCGAAGCCGACGTGCACCTTGACGCCAGCGTGGCGCAGGAGGCCTGCCCGCTCAACCTCGCCCCGACCGCCAGCACCACCGCGGCACTGGCACTGGGCGATGCGCTGGCGGTCGCTTTGCTGGAGGCACGCGGTTTCAGTGCCGACGACTTCGCACGCACCCACCCCGGCGGTTCGCTGGGGCGCAAGCTGCTGGTGCATGTGCGCGATGTGATGCACGCGGGCGAAGCGCTGCCGCATGTAGCGGCCAATGCTTTGTTGCCCGAGGCACTGCTGGAAATGACCCGCAAGGGACTGGGCATGACGGCGGTGGAAGACGACAACGGCCGGTTGATCGGCATCTTGACCGACGGCGATTTGCGCCGCGTGCTGGAAAAAGTCATCGACATCCGCATCACCCCCATCCATCAGGTGATGTCCGCCAACCCGCGCAGCATCGGCGCCGATGCGCTGGCCGTTGCCGCGGTGGAAAAAATGCAAAGTTACAACATCAACGGCATGCTGGTGGTGGATGAGGATAACCGGCTTATTGGCGCACTCAACATGCTCGACCTGCTGCGCGCAGGTGTGGTCTGATGCAAAAACACACCTCAGATATCGCACACCAACGCGCCCAGGCGATCAAGCTGGCCATCTTCGATATAGACGGCGTGATGACCGATGGCAGCCTGTTTTTTGACGATGACGGACGTGAATACAAGGCTTTCAATTCGCTCGATGGTCACGGCCTGAAAATGCTCCAAAGCACCGGGGTGGATACCGCCATCATCACCGGGCGCAGTTCGCAAGTGGTGACCCACCGTGCGCACAACCTGGGCATCGCTCATGTTTACCAGGGCGTGGACAACAAACTGGAGGCCTACCTGCATCTGCTGGAGAAATTGGGCCTGTCGGCTGCACAAACCGCCTATATGGGTGATGATGTCATCGATCTGCCGGTGCTGATCCGCTGCGGTCTTGCCATCTCGGTGCCGGCAGCCCCTGCCGTGGTCAAGCAGCACGCACACTTCACCACTACGCTGGGTGGCGGTTGCGGCGCGGTGCGCGAAGCCTGCGAATTCATCATGCAGGCACAGGATACTTACGCACAAGTCATCGCCCATTACCTGCAATGAATTATCGTGCTGCTTTCTGGTTTCCCATTGGTCTACTTGCAG
>JANMKH010000282.1:0-1800 GCA_031371965.1 Sulfuriferula sp. | reverse complement strand
GCGAAACTGCGCTGGCGACCATCGCCAGCGCCAATAACTTACATCTGGCTTTGCAGCCAGTTCTGGATGCCGACTTTTTGCATCACATCGAGCTGGGTTTCCAGCCAGTCGATATGCTCTTCGGTGTCTTCCAGAATATGTTCGAACAATTCCCGCGACACGTAATCCTGCACGCTCTCGCAGGCGGCAATCGCCGCCACCAGCGTTTCGCGCGAACCCTGTTCCAGCTTGAGATCGCAGGCAATGCATTCTTCGGTCTTCTCACCGATCATGAGCTTGCCGAGTTCCTGCAGATTGGGCAGGCCTTCCAGAAACAGAATGCGCTCAATCAGCATGTCGGCGTGCTTCATTTCCTCGATGGATTCTTCGTACTCGTGCTTGCCAAGGCTGCTGAAGCCCCAGTTCTTGTACATGCGCGCATGCAGGAAATACTGGTTGATGGCGGTCAGCTCGTGCTGCAACTGGCGGTTCAACCACTGGATGATGTCTGCATTACCTTTCATGTTTGCCTCCTCAGGCCGCTGCCTCGTACAGACGGCCGGGTTTTAGTGGAATGGATTGCATCATGCTCTGTTTCGACAAGGCTTCTTCCAGCACAGCTTTGGCGTGACAAGCACATTTACCGCATTGCGCGCTCACACCCAGCCCTTCTTTCAGATCACGCATCCGGCACGCACCCTGGCATACGGCCTCGCGGATTGCGCTGTCGGTCACAGCCTTGCATATACAGATATACATGGTGAATGCCCTTTTGCCTATTTGGTCAGAATCAGTTTGCCGTTACGGGTACGACGCAGACGATAATGCTCGCCCTGATGGGCGATGAGCACTTCATCATTCTGCGTGAACAGGGATTCGCTACGAATCGGCAACGTCCGGTCGAGTACCAGGTAACGCCTCTGGCTGTCGGAGGCCGCGCCATCGCGTACTGAAATAGTGTTGTGCAGGTCCATGATCTTGCTCGCAACAAAAGTTAATAAGAATGATTCGCAATATTACACACCTTTTCCAAGTGCGCAAGCATTTTTGAGAACGATTCTTATTTGTCGAGCAGGATACTGTCCAGACGCGACCACTCGAAACAGGCACCTGGATCGGTCTTGCGCCCAGGCGCGATGTCAGAATGCCCAACAATTTCGATGCCGGGATACGCGGTTTTGAAAAGTGCAATCAGTGCAGCAAGTTGTACGTACTGGGCATCCGTGAAGGAGGTATTGTCGTCTCCTTCCAGCTCCACACCCAAAGAGAAATCATTGCATTTCTCCCAGCCGCGCCAGCTCGATACCCCTGCATGCCAGGCACGTTTCACACAGGGCACGAACTGGATTATTTCACCATCGCGACGGATGAAAAAATGTGCAGATACGCGCAAAGAATGAATACTTGCGTAGTAAGGATGGGCGGTTGGATCGAGGCGATTGGTGAATAGTGCCACCACGCCACCGCTGCCGAATTCCCCTGGCGGCAGCGAGATATTATGTACCACCAATAGGCGAATATCCGCCGGGTTGGCGCGCCAGTCACAGTTGGAGGAGGCAATAAAGCGCACCCCGGAAACCACACCGTTTTGCTGTAATTTCATCAGGGCTCCTCGTGTGCCGGCTCGTTCAGCGCCCGCTCTATCGCCGCACTGAATCTTTCCGGTACCGGCTCGGCATGCAGCGGCGCATGAAACCGCCCGTCCACAAACAGGAACAGGCTGGGCAGGTGGAATACTTCGTATTCCCGCGCCAGCGCGGTGCTTGTCTGGATATCCACTTTGTATAGATGCGCCACGCGTCCCGCAGCAAGCTGCGGCAG
>JANMKH010000109.1:0-1846 GCA_031371965.1 Sulfuriferula sp. | reverse complement strand
GAATGCGCCTTTTTCATAGCCGAACAGCTCTGATTCGAGTAGGGCCTCGGGTATCGCTGCGCAGTTGATGGCGACAAAACGTTCACTGGCCCGGTTGGAGAGCCGGTGCAGAGTGCGCGCCAGCACTTCTTTGCCGGTACCGGATTCGCCCAGCAGCAATACGGTTGCGTCGGAGGGGGCGACTTTTTCCACAGTACGGCATACGCGGACCATGTCTGGTGCGCTGGTGATAATGCCGTGCATGACTTCACCAGGCCTTTGTTGCTGGAGTGCGCGGTTCTCCTGCTCCAGGCCATGCACACGGAACGCGCGCGCAATGATCATGTCCAGAATTTGCGGGTCGAATGGCTTCTGGTAAAAATCGTAGGCGCCAAGGCTGATGGCTTTGACGGCGTTGACGCGATCCTGATTGCCCGTTACAACAATCACCTTGGTGGAGGGTGCTATGGATACGATTTGTTGCAAAGTAGCGAGTCCTTCCTCGGCACTGTCGGGAAACGGTGGCAGGCCGAGATCGAGCAATACCACGGCCGGCTCGAAGCGACGAATCTGATTGAGAGCGGCTTCACGGTCGGCCGCCAGTTGTATGTCATACCCATCCAGGCTCCAGCGTAGCTGCTTTTGCAACCCGGGGTCGTCCTCGACTACGAGCAGTGTGGGTTTGCTATCGCTCACGCGATTTCTCCTTGAGTCAAGTTGCCTGTTTCTCGCAGCGTGTTTTCTGCGGGGATATGGATGCTGAAAGTAGTCCCCTGCCCGGGTGTACTGGTCACGTCGATTCTGCCGCCCAGCTCGAGAATATATTCGCGGCATTCGTAGGCGCCAATGCCCATGCCGGAGCCTTTGGTGGAATCGAACGGGCGGAACAGGCGTTCGCGGATGAAGGCGTCATCCATACCGCAACCGGTATCGGTAATGTCTATCACCGCATCGTCGTGCTGGCGCGACAGCTGTACCTCGATATGGCCATCGTAGGGAGTGGCCTCCAGCGCATTTTGCAGAATATGGCCGAGCACACGTTTGAGGCGCTCGTGATCGGCACTGGCTTCAATCGAAGCGACATCCAGCTGCAGTGTGGGTTTGAGCCGATAGACATGTTTCTCGCCAATAATTTCGGAAAGCAATCCGCCCAGTTCGATTTTCTGCTCGGTCAGTATTGCCGGCTGGCCGCCTTTGAGCTGTTGCAGCAGGCGATCCATGCGTGTTACCGAGCTTTCCACGGTGCTGATCATGTCGTCCACGAACTCCGGGTTGTGCTTGTATTTCCCGGCATTGGACACCAGCAGGGATTGCTGTGCAATGAGGTTTTTCAGGTCATGCACGACAAACGCCGCCATGCGGTTGAACGATTCGAACTGGCGCGCCACCGTAAGGGCTTCCGCGGCCTCCATCTGTGCCAGGTTGGCGGCGGCCTGACGCGCCGCAGTCTTGACCAGATCGCTGACTTCCCAGTTGAATGGAATCTTTCCCAATGAGCGACCGATAATCATGAATCCGATCAGCTTGTCGTGCACCAGTAGTGGCGCTACCAGCCAGGCATCAGGGATGGCAGTGATCCAGGCAGGCAGCTGCAGGTCTTCGTAGAGTTCGGGCTGGCTGCGATATTCGTCCAGATTGATTACCCATTCGCGCTGGGTAAGAAACTCAGCCAGGGCGCCATCAACGGGTTCTTCGCCATCGGCGTGGTGCAGGTTCCAGCTAACTATACGGGTGAAACGATGGGGTTCGCGTGTTAGCCACAAGGCCCCCGACTGACTCTCCACTAATCCCGCAACTGCCTGGATGGCGCGCGTGCATAGCTGTTCGCCGGGATCACCCTGCGACAGGATGCGGGTGAAATTGAGCC
>JANMKH010000041.1:0-4981 GCA_031371965.1 Sulfuriferula sp. | reverse complement strand
TACAGCGAGATTGAGGGCCAGTTTACTGGTGCCGACAAAATACGTTTCCATCAATCACGCATGAGCCGGGTGGGGGATGAGTTTTATCCCTACCGTCGACATGCTGCATAAATTGACACATCAAGTGCGCGCAGGTAATTTGCAGTCATGACAGCAAACCTTCAATACTGCGCAGCACCGCACGTACCCCAACGACTGTGGCAGTGGAAACACGCCACTGCTGCGGTCGCTTTCTGTTGATTTAACTCAGAATACAATCGCAGGTCTTTGCTGCGATTGTATTGCCCGCCTGGACCTGCATTTATCGAAAGGGTCTGTGTGGCAAATTCAATGAAGCATGATGCGGTTCAGCATCCCTTAATAATGGGTGGATTGCTCGCGCTGCTGGCAGCAATAGGATTCTCGGCCAAGGCCATTTTAGTCAAGCTGGCGTATGCGGACCACGTGGATGCGATCACCTTGCTGGCGGTGCGCATGGCCTTCTCCGTGCCGGTATTTCTGGCCGTCGCCGTATGGACAAATACCCGCAAGCAACAGACCGCATTGACTGTGCGCAATTGGTTCGCAGTGGTTGCGCTCGGGCTTATCGGCTACTACCTCGCCAGTTATCTGGATTTTCTTGGTTTGCAGTACATCTCTGCAGGATTGGAGCGCCTGATCCTGTTCCTCTACCCGACCATGGTCGTGGTGCTGAGCGCATGGCTGTACCGGCAATCCATCAAGCCACGCGAGCAGTTCGCTTTGCTATTGAGTTATGCCGGTATCGCGTTAGTCTTCGTACACGATGCGGGAATGCGCGGGAACGGTATATCGACTGGCGCCCTACTGGTATTTGGCAGTGCATTGGCCTACGCGATTTACCTGATCGGCGCGCATCACACCATTGCACGTATTGGTGCAACCCGCTTTACCGCTTACGCAATGACCGTAGCCAGCGGCGCCAGCATCGTGCAGTTTGCAGTGACGCATCCGCTGAATGATTTGATGCTCAACGAGCGGGTGTATTTCCTGGGGTTGGCGATGGCCGTATTTTCCACCGTGCTGCCCGCATTTTTGATTTCCGCCGCCATGCGCCGCATCGGCGCCGGCAAAACAGCGCTGATTGGCGCAATTGGGCCAGTGTCCACGATCTATTTGGCCTGGGTGTTTCTGGGCGAGAGAGTCTCTCTCACGCAGATTATCGGCTCGATACTGGTGCTGGCAGGCGTGTTGGCAATCAGCATCCAGCGCAGCGGGCGTTGAAACGAGGCAGGTTTACCGGCGTACCGGGCGCTTCGCCAGCTTGCGCTGCAGCGTGCGCCGGTGCATGTTCAGAGCACGCGCGGTAGCAGAGATATTGTTGTCGTTTTCACCGAGCACGCGCTGTATGTGTTCCCATTCCATGCGTTCCACCGAGGGGGGTTGCGGATTTAATTCCACATGGGCATCGCCACTGCCACGCCGCAGGGCTGCCACGATTTCGTCGACTTCAGCGGGTTTGGCGAGGTAGTGTGTGGCGCCGAGTTTGATTGCTTCGATGGCGGTGGCAATGCTGGCGTAACCGGTGAGCATGACGATGCGGGTGTGTTCATCAAGTTGTTTCAGGCGCGCCACCAGTTGCAGACCGGATTCACCGGGCATTTTCAAGTCGACCACGGCGTATTCGGGCGGGTTTTGTTCGGCCAATTGCAGCGCATCTGCAACATTGGCAGCGCCGCTAACCTTGAAGCCGCGCCGGCTCAGTGCCTGCGTCAATACCTCGCGAAAGGTGGCGTCGTCGTCGACCAGCAACAGGCTGGGGCAATCTGCGCTCATGGTGTGCGTGGCTCATGCAAGGGCAGGCATACCACGATGTGCGCGCCGCCGCCGCCGCCGCGCGGCAGCATGCGCACGCTGCCACCCAGACGCTCGATGGTGGCGTTGGCCAGGAACAAGCCCAGGCCGAACCCCCCCTGCCCCTGTTTGGTGGTAAAAAAAACTTCGCCGGCACGGGCTGCCGCCTCCTGGTTAAAGCCTTGCCCGCGGTCGAGGATGTCGAGTGTTAATTCCTGGCTATCCCAGTGCGCTTCCAGCGCTACCGCAAAGGGAGCGGCATCTGCGGCGTTGTTGAACAGGCTGAGCAGCGCCTGGCCAAGCGTTGCCTCGGCCAGGATATTGGGTGCCGGACGTATACCTTCCCAGTGAGTTTGCAGGCCAATCGCTGGGCGCATCAGTTGCCATTGCGCCACCAGTTCATCGAGATAAACGTCTACCGCCAGCAGGCGCGCGTCTTCGGCACGCCCGGCGCCGCCTGTGACCGTGAGCCGAGTGAGAATCGCTTTGCAGGCCGCGACCTGGTTGCGCAGGATGTGCAGGTTGGCGGCCAATGCCGGATCGCCACCGTGCTCGTATTGCAACTCCCCGGCAACCACTGCCATGGTGGCCAGCGGGGTGGACAATTCGTGTGCAGCGCCCGCTGCCAGGCAGCCCAGCGCCACGATCTGTTCGTTGCGCAAACCGGTTTCGCGCGCCTCGGCCAGCTCCCGCTCACGGCTGCGGATCGAGGCGGCCATGCGGCCAATGAAGAAGGTGATCAATACTGCGCTGGCAATGAAATTGAGCCACATGCCCGCCACATGCAATGCAAAGGCCGCAGCACCGTGCGGCATGTCCAGGGGCAGATAGAAAAACATCAGAAAGCTGTATGCGGCCACGCAAATCGCGGCCAGCACCCACGCATAGAGCACAGGCAGGGTAATGGCCGCGATGATGATGGGCAACAGATACAGTGAAACAAACGGATTGGTCGAACCGCCGCTATAGAATAGCAGCACGGTCAGCGCCGTCACATCCACTAGCAGTTGCGCGAAAAACTCCATGGCCGTGACCGGCCAGGGCTGTGCCAGGCGCACCCAGGTGGCCAGGTTGAGCAACGCAAGCAGGACTACCACCATCAGCATTGGCAGTAGCGGAAGCCGGATGTCGAGACCAAAGTTGACGCCGGTTATCGCCAGCGTCTGTCCGGTAATGGCGTACAGACGCAGCACAAACAGACGGCGCAACATGCCGGCGACGGGAACGGTGCGAAAACGGTTGGTAAATGTCATGGCGTGCCATTGTACGCTGTGGCGATATAGGTTCGCTGCGACAATTAGCCGCATTCCCTCGCACAGGACATGGCGGCACAATTCTGCCGCAACGGGAGAAAAACATGCAGAAAATAACCAAAGTCTTGATGTGGTCTATGGTGCTGGCAACTTTTAGCGAAATGGCAAATGCCAGCTGCGGCGCAGCATTTTGTACGCTCAACAGCGACTGGGGAATCCAGGGGGCGTGGGAACACAGTGGAACCCGGCTCGACCTGCGCTACGAGTGGGTACGCCAGGATCAGCTGCGCGCGGGTACCGCCCAGGTTTCGGCAGCGGGTATAGCGGATACGCACGACGAAGTCAAAACCCTTAATCGCAATATCATTGCAACCATGGACCACAGCCTGGATCCGAACTGGGGATTATCGCTGCGCGTGCCGGTAGTCGCGCGCAAGCATGAGCATATCTACAACGCCCCGATCAATGGCGCGCAACCAGAAACCTGGAAGTTTTCCGCGCTGGGCGATGTTCAGCTGCTTGGCTTGTACCGCTTCGACCCCATTCGCACGTTGCCGGCCAGCGCCGGATTGCGCTTTGGTGTGAAACTGCCGACCGGCAGCATTTCCCAACGCAATGCCGACGGCGAACTGGCGGAGCGCAGCCTGCAACCCGGTAGCGGCAGCACCGACATTCTGGCGGGTGCATTTTATGGTGCACCCGGTGCATTCGGTGGCAACTGGTTTAGCCAGGTACAGTGGCAACATGCCATCGCGATTCGCGACAATTTTCGGCCGGGCGACACGGTGAGCCTGGATGCCGGCTATGCGCATGCGTTGACAGCCAGCTTGCAAGGTTTGCTTCAGCTTAACCTGCACTGGAAAGACCATGATAGTGGCAGCAACGCGGAGCCGGCCGATTCCGGTGGAAAATATGCGCACATCAGTCCCGGGCTGGCATTTGCTGTAAGCAAAGACATGCGCCTGTATGGTTTTGTACAGATACCCCTTTATCAGTCGGTGCGCGGTACCCAGCTCACTGCAGACTGGACAGCGGCTGCCGGGGTGAGCATGAGCTTCTAAACTCCGCGGTGGCGCGTTACCATTGAACGAGACCAAACAGGAGTATTCGAAATGAAACGATTGGGAATATTGGCATTGGTATTTATGGTGCAAGGTGCAATGGCGGCGGGCGTAAGCATTGAAAATGTCTGGATACGTGCGACCGTACCGGGCCAACAGGTGGCGGGCGCATATATGGACATCACTAGCTCGGCCAATGCAAAGTTGGTTGGCGCCCGGAGCCCGGCCGCCGGCAACATGGAAATACACTTCATGCGCATGAATCATGGTGTGATGGAAATGAGGGAAGTCAAGACATTGCCGCTGCCCAAAGGCAAGACAGTAAAGCTCGCGCCGGGTGGTTTTCACCTGATGTTGTTTGATCTCAAACAGCCATTCAAAACCGGAGAGACTGTGCCGATCAAGCTCACCATCGAAACGGCAAACAAAAAGCGAGAAACCGTGGAAGTCACCGCCCAGGTGCGTGACCCGAGCGGCCAGATGATGCATTGAGGCTCAGCGCGGCACCACCGCCGAACCCATGCGCGCCTGGATGATGGCAGCCCGGTGCAATAGCCCGCGTGCATTGCGATGAGTATCGTAGTAACGGGGATTAGGCACCATCGCGGCGAGCTTGGCGGCCTGCGCTGGAGTCAGCGCCGCTGCCGAACTGTGATAGTAATAATGAGCCGCAGCCTGTGCGCCGAATACGCCGTTGCCCCACTCGATTACATTCATGTATATCTCCAGGATGCGGCGTTTGGGCATCATTTTTTCCAGCATCACCGTGATGATTGCTTCCTCCAGTTTGCGCCACGGCGTGCGGCTGCCGGACAGAAACAGATTCTTGGCGAGTTGCTGGCTGATGGTGGAACC
>JANMKH010000078.1:0-10342 GCA_031371965.1 Sulfuriferula sp. | reverse complement strand
GCTGCTGTCGGAGCTGTTCACCCACGCCGGCATCGGCACCATGCTCACTCCGGCGCGGCTGGAAACCCTGCGCCCGGCCAGTATCGATGATGTCGGCGGCATCCTGGAACTGATCCGCCCGCTGGAAGAGGACGGCATGCTGGTGCGGCGCTCGCGCGAGCGGCTGGAAATGGAAATCGAACGCTTCATCGTGCTGGAACACGACGGCATACTGATCGGTTGCGCCGCGCTCTACCCGTTTACCGACGAGCGCGCCGGTGAGCTGGCTTGCCTGGCGGTGCATGTCGATTACCGCGGCAGTGCCCGTGGCGACGCGCTGCTGGAAGCCGCCGAGAAAAAGGCGCGCGCGCTGAAACTGAAGCGCCTGTTCGTGCTCACCACGCGTACCGCGCACTGGTTTATCGAACGCGGCTTCAAAGAAGCCGATGTAAGTGAGCTGCCCACGCGGAAGCAGGCGCTATATAACTACCAGCGTCGCTCCAAAGTGTTCGATAAACCCCTATAATTCGTCGCATGAACCCTACACGACGCCAGCTCTGCGCCCTGATACTCTGTTGCAGCCTGCCGCTTGGTGCCCGGGCGGCGACCACACCTCTCACCTTCGGGGTATTTCCCAACCTGTCGCCGGAGCGGCAATTCAGGCTGTATCAACTCCTCGCCGATTATCTGGAGCAGCGGCTCGCACGGCCGGTACAACTCTATACGGCAAAAACCCCCCGCGCCTTCATTGACGCGACCCAACTCGGTAATTTCGATATTGTGCTGACCCCACCGCATCTGGCCTGGCTAGCCGAACAGGAGGCCGGCTACCAACCGCTGGCCACTTATACCGGCACCATCAAAGGCCTGCTGGTGGTGGCGGCGGCGTCTCGCCTGCATAGCGCTACCGAATTGAGAGGCAGCGCAATCGCCATTCCCGACCCATTGGCAATCGTGACCATGCTCGGGGTAACTTTTTTGCAAGAAACCGGCCTGCATCGTGGTACAGACTACCGATTTGTGAATCGGGGCAGTCACAACAATGCGGCCCTGGCCGTGATCAACGGCGAGGTTCCGGCTGCCATTGTGGGGGGGCTGTCATTCAGTCAATTCCCGGAAAAAATGCGCAGCCAGCTACGCATCATCGGGACAACTCCCAGGGTAAAAAGCTTTTTTTTCATGGCAAACCCCCGCCTCCCCTCGTCTACAGTTCAGGCGGTGCGCGATGCCTTGCTGACCTTCGGCACCACCCCACAGGGACGCCTGTTTCTTGACCAAGGGCACTTTGGACCCATCCTTCCCGCAGCCCCCCACAGCCTGACAACGATGGCACGCTATGGTGTAGAAGCGCAACGCCTGCTGAAAGAATCGATCCCATGAATCGCCGTATTTCTTATCCTTTGTGGGTCAAACTATTTCTAACCACCATGCTACTGCAGTTCACCCTGCTGGGCTTGCTCGCGCTTACCAACTTACGTGAGACTCAGCAAAGCCTGCTGGAAAATGCCGAGTTGCGCATACAGGAACTGCGCTTACCGCTCAATGCCGCACTGAGTACCGCGCTGTTCCAGCGGGATGTAGCCGGGCTACAGGAATTACTCAACTCGATGCACCAGGAAAAAGGCATCAACTACCTGGTAGTGACCGACGCGCAAGGCAAGCAACTGGCAGCAACGGGGCTGGATAGCGGCATATTGCCCAAGCAAGACCAAGGCTTCACCGATGCGGGCAGCGATCGCGTGTTCAACACAGCCATGCCCATCACGCTGGGAAGTGCGCGTTATGGAACGCTCTATTTCGGCATTTCCACGGATTTTCTCACGCGCGCCGAGGCGCGCATGAAATACAAAATCATGGTGATAGGCGGGATTGCACTCATCGCGTCTTTTGTACTGCTGATTGTCCTCAGCCTGTGGCTTACCCGCCATCTGCGCCGACTGGCCGAGGCCAGTCAGACTATCGCGGCGGGTAACCTCAATATCCATCTCCCGGTCACCAGCCATGACGAAGTGGGACAACTCAATCATGCTTTTAACGCCATGGCCGCCAGCCTGCGCAGCCGCATTGAGGCACTGCAGCAGGCCGAATCCATCCAGCGTCGCTATCTCGCCGAAACGCGCATAGAAAAAGCCCGCTTGTTGGCGCTACTGTCGGCAATGAACATGGGCATCCTGTTTGTCACCATCAATAACCGCGTAGCCTATACCAACCCGGCTTTCACCCAGATATGGATGATCCGCAACACCGATAATCTGGTCGGGCGCGAAATTGCCGACGTGCTCAATGACTCAGGCTGCGTGCTGGCACGCCCGGACCATTTCTCGCGCCACATCATGGGCGTGATGAGCACACACGAGAGTTCGGAAAGTCTGGAAATCGAAATGACCGACGGCCGCGTGATCACCCAGCTGTCCTACCCGGTGCGCGAGCAGGACGGCCGCATCATCGGACGCATCCTGATTTTTGAAGACGTCACGCGTGAACGCCAAACTGCCGAACAGTTGATTTACCTGGCTGAGCGCGACTCGCTCACCGGTCTCTACAACCGGCGCCGTTTTGAGGACGAACTGTGGCGCATGGTGGGCGACATCACGCGTCACGGCAATAGCGGCAGTCTGCTGTTTTTCGACCTGGACGAATTCAAATACATCAACGATACCTTTGGTCACCGCGCCGGGGACTCGATGCTGATACGCGTGGCCGGCGCAGTGGGCGCGCTGATCCGTAGTAACGAAATCTTCTGCCGTCTGGGTGGCGACGAATTCGCCATACTGATGCCCGACGCGAGCGAAGTAGACGCTCAATCGCTGGCAGAACGCGTCGTGCGCGCGGTAGCGCAGATTCCATTTCGCTTCGAGGGTAAAAACCTGCGCCTGACCTGCAGCCTCGGTATCGCCGCTTATCCACAGCAGGCAGAAAGTGCCGAGCAACTGGTTGCCCACGCGGATGCCGCCATGTATCAGGCCAAGGAAGCAGGCAAAAATGCCTGGCGTAGCTATCGGGCCGATCTGGATACTTCGCGTGAGATGATCCAGCGCATGAGCTGGAATGAGCGCATCGGGCGAGCGCTGGAAGAAGACCGCTTCATACTGCATTTTCAGGGAATTTATCACACCCAAAGCGGCGTGCTGGCGCACCTGGAAGTCCTGCTGCGCATGCGTGACGAGACTGATTCGGAACAACTCATCATGCCGGGCCATTTCATTCCACTGGCAGAGAAAAGCGGCCAGATTTTGCACATAGACCGCTGGGTGCTGAAGCAGAGCATTGCTCTGCTTCAGGCCAAACCGGAGATTCCAGCGCTCGCCGTCAACATTTCCGGACGCTCGCTGGACGATCCGGGTCTGGCCCTGTTCATTTCCGACGAATTGTTATCCGCCAAGGTTGAGCCGCGCCGCCTGATGATCGAAATCACCGAAACCTCAGCGTTATCCGACCTGCAGGAGGCACAACGTTTCATCCAGGCATTACGCCACACCGGTTGCATAATCTGCCTGGATGATTTTGGAACCGGTTTCGCATCATTCGCGTATCTCAAGCACATCAAGGCCGACATTCTCAAGATTGACGGGCTGTTCATCCGCGACATCATCTTCGAACGCGACAATAAGGTTTTCGTCAAAGCGATTGTGGACGTGGCGCGTGGGCTGGGCAAAACCACCGTCGCGGAATTCGTGGAAAGCCGTGAAATCTATGCGGTGCTGAAGGAAATGGGCGTGGACATGGTACAGGGCTATTACCTCGACATTCCAAGCGGCGGACACTGGCAAACCAAGCTTAACAAACCTATCCAAGTATAGCCTCACACGCCCCTGGTAATGCACGCCAGCAAGTCCTGCGCCACACTGCTAAAATGGCGTCTGTTCCGATTTATCTTTAGGTAATGCATCTTGATCTCCACACTAGGCCTCACCATCCAGTTCGGCGCCAAGCCGCTATTTGAAAACGTCACCGTCAAATTCGGCGACGGCAACCGCTATGGCCTGATCGGCGCCAATGGCAGCGGCAAATCCACTTTCATGAAAATCCTCGCGGGCCAACTCACTCCAACCGCAGGGCACGTCGCGTTGGATAGCGGTGAAAAAATGGGTTGGCTGCGCCAGGATCAATTTGGCTTTGAAGATCAGATCGTGCTCAATGTCGTCATGCAGGGCGACGCCGAACTGTGGGCGGTGAAACAGGAAAAAGACGCCATCTACGCCAATCCTGAAGCCACCGAGGCAGACTACATGCACGCTGCGGAGCTGGAGGGAAAATTCGCCGAGCTTGACGGCTACTCGGCCGAAGCGCGTGCGGGCGAACTACTGCTGGGTGTGGGCATTCCCACTGACAAGCACAACGGCCCGATGCAGGAAGTCGCACCCGGCTGGAAGCTGCGTGTTTTGCTGGCGCAGGCGCTGTTCGGCAACCCGGACATCCTGCTGCTGGACGAGCCTACCAACAACCTGGACATCAACACCATCGGCTGGCTGGAAAACGTGCTGGACCAGCGCAATAGCACCATGATCATTATTTCCCATGATCGCCACTTTCTAAACTCTATCTGTACCCATATGGCCGATTTGGACTATGGCAAAATCCAGCTATTTCCAGGCAATTACGACGAATACATGACTGCTGCTACACAGGCACGCGAAGGACAGGCCGCTTCCAATGCGCGCGCCAAGGAAAAAGTTGCAGAACTACAGAGTTTTGTATCGCGTTTCTCCGCCAATGCATCCAAGGCGCGCCAAGCCACTTCACGCGTCAAGCAAATCGACAAGCTCAAACAGGACATGGTGGTCATTAAACCGTCCTCACGCCAGTATCCTTACATCCGCTTCGAGCAGGAAAAACCGCTGCACCGCAACGTAATCGAGGTAACTGATCTCGCCATTGGCTACGGCACGCCACTGTTTTCCAAATTAAGCTTTATGGTTGAAGCGGGTCAACGTCTGGCCATCCTGGGTGAAAACGGCATGGGTAAATCCACGCTGATCAAAACCCTGGTGGGCGAGCTACCCGCCAAGAGCGGTACCATGAAATGGTCGGAGAACGCCAAAATCGCCTATTACGCCCAGGATCACGCCGCCGATTTCGACACCGATCTCACCCTGTTCGACTGGTTGCAGCAATGGACCCAGCCCGGTGACGACGACCAGATGGTGCGCGGCGTGCTGGGCAAACTGCTGTTCTCCGGCGACGATGCAAAAAAATCGGTGCGGGTGCTGTCCGGCGGCGAGCAGGGGCGCATGCTGTTTGGCAAGCTGATTCTGTCGCGCGCCAATGTGCTGGTGCTGGACGAACCCACCAACCACCTCGATATGGAATCCATCGAGTCCCTCAACACGGCAGTGGAACTGTTCAAGGGCACCGTTATTTTTGCCTCACACGATCGTTCCTTCGTGTCCTCGCTGGCCAGCCGCGTCATCGAAATCACCGATCAGGGTCCGACCGTGTATGACGGCAACTACGAGGATTATCTGGCCAGTCGCGGCGTGCCCTGATGAAACTGGTCGTTCTCATTTCCGGGCGCGGCTCCAACCTCAAGGCCATACTGGATGCACAACTCCCGGTGGAGATCGCCGCCGTCATCAGCAATCGTCCCGACGCCGTCGGGTTGGAACTGGCGCGTGCACAAAACATTCCTGCGCTGGCGCTGGATCACAAGCAATACGCCAGTCGTGAAGAGTTTGACAATGCACTGATCGAGGTCATTGACCGTTACCAGCCGGAACTAGTGGTATTGGCAGGTTACCTGCGAATTCTCAGCAACAGCTTCGTGATGCATTACGCAGGACGCTTGATGAATATTCATCCATCCTTATTGCCCAGCTTTCCCGGCCTCGATACCCACGCACGCGCATTGGCCGAAGGCGTGAAAATTCACGGCTGCACGGTACATTTCGTCACCCCCACGCTGGATCACGGTCCTATCATCGTGCAGGCGGCGCTGGCGGTACACTCAAATGACACGGCCGCCACACTGGCGACACGCGTGCTGGCTGCCGAACACCGCGTTTACCCCGAAGCTATTGCGTGGTTTGTGCAGGGCCGACTCCTATTGCTCAATAACGGCCAGGTAAACTTGCGCGACGATAGCGGGTCTGAACAGACTCTATTCATTTCCGGAAGCCCGCCATGACGCGCTACATTGCCTTGTTACTCACCCTGATTGCTATGCCGGCGTTCGCCGCGCCACGCCAGGTCGAAATTGATTACCGCCTTACCCACAACGGCCTTGAAGTGGGCTCTGTGCACGAAACCTATACGCGCAACGGCAACAATTATCGCATTGACAGTCAGACGCGTGCCGCAGGGCCGCTCGCAGTATTGTTCAAAGGTCAGCTGGAGAGTGTCAGTGAAGGAAAAATCACGGCACACGGCCTGCGTCCCACAAAATTCGAGCAAACCCGCAGCGACGCCCCACAAAAAAATATCAGCTCCAGTTTTGACTGGCAGACCAGGAAAGTCACCCATACCAGCAAGGATCGCAGCGAAGCCGTCGCATTGCCCGCTGACACCCAGGACCGACTGTCAGTGCTATACCAGTTCATGTTCGTCAAGCCGGGGGCTAAGAAACTGGATTTCGATGTCTCTACCGGGCATAGCCTGAGCCACGAAGTCTATACCCTGGTGGGGGCAGAAACCCTCGCCACACCGGTCGGTGCGCTCAAAACCCTGCACTACCGCAACCAGCCGGAAAAGGGCGAAAAGCAGATCGAAGTATGGCTGGCACGCGACAAGCACTACTTACCTGCACAAGTACGCATCGTTGACGACGGCGCCACCGCACTACAAACACTCAACCAGATCAAGATCGAATAAACCTGTGCATGGCTGCCGTCAGTGACCGGTTCAGCACCTTGAATTCATCGTCGCGAATGCGCAGGATTTTCCTGCTGGCGCTGGCGATATCGGTATTGGCGCATTTGCTGTTGTTGACAACACCCGGCTTCCGGCTACCTGCCGATGACAGCCATGAATCAACGATTCAGGCACGTCTCGAGCCGCTGCCAAAACCTGTGCTCAAACCCAAACCCGTTCCCAAGCCCAAACCGGCGGTCAAGGCGGCGCCCAGGCCGCGTGCCAAGCCCAGGCCGAAACCACCTGTAAAACCTGCATCTTCTCCACAACCAGCACCTGAACCAGTAGCCCCCCCTGCGCCCGCAACTGAGGCTGCAGCAGCCGACGCACCGGCTGAAACGTCTCCCGCCGCGTCGCAGGAATCACCTGCCGAAGCACCCGCCAACGCGCCAGATACCCCTACACCGCCGCCACTTAACACCATGCCTGGCAAAGCCGAAATCCAGTACACCATGTTCAAGGGTGATCATGGATTCAAAGTAGGCCTTGCTACCTACATCTGGCAGGTACGTGGCGATCGTTACGTGTTGACCAGCATTACCGAGGGCACCGGCCTGATAGCCCTGATCCAGCCGGGCAAACTGGTGCAGATCAGCCAGGGCCATATCACTCCGCTGGGGTTGGCGCCGGATGATTTCTGGATACAGCGCGGCAAACCCACGCCCGACAAAACCTCCGCCGCCCACTTCGATTACCGGCAACATACGGTCACCGTCGGCAAAATGAGCAACGCCACGACCGTGCCACTACTACCCGGGGCGCAAGATATCCTCAGCGTGACCTTCCAGCTGGCGATGCTGGCACCGTTCCAGAACGAGCAACTGCTTCATGTCACCACCGGTAAAGGCCTCAAACCCTATACTGCGCATGTGGTGGGGGAAGAATTGCTGGATACACCGCTAGGACAGCTACGCACGCTGCATCTGGCGCGCAACGCGGAAGCGGGTGAAGACGCAATTGATGTGTGGCTGGCAGAGGATTACAGCTACCTGCCGGTGAAAATCCGGGTTGACCACAGCAAATTCGGTATCGTCGAGCAGGTGATCAGCGGTATGAACATCGAACACTAGCGTCTTGAGCAGGAAGTGGAACATGGACAGGATTAACAGGATTTTTACAGGAATACCCGCCTAAATGCTGATTTAGCTTCGTTCCTGTTAATCCTGTTAATCCTGTCCAATATGTTTGGTCATTTATGATTTGTAATGCTAGCCCAGTTGCCCCATCAGGCTGTCCGCCGTTACCAATTGCCGTGCGGCGATGAGTTCGCGCGCGGCATCCACCTGATCCCAGGTATTCCACAACAGCACGCCGCGCACCTGCTTGTCCTGCAAATAATAAACCACGCCCTTGTTCTGATCGGCCATATCGACGCAGGTCTCCAGCTGGCTCGACAAGGTGCCGACCGCCTCGAAGCCGATGTCGAACAAATCGCTGAAAAACATGCTCTGATGGGTGTAAAGCTCATCCGCACCCACCATGTTGCGTCCGGCGGTGCGCCCTGACGCCTGAGCGTGATCCCAGTGCTCGGTACGGATTGCCTCGCCCCATACCGGATCGGGGTAATTGGCAATATCGCCGGCCGCGTAGATGTCGTCGTGGCTGGTCTGCAAGCGCGCATTCACGCGCACACCATTGTCCACCGCCAAGCCCGCGCTCTGTGCCAGCGCCAGGTTCAAATCCAGCCCCACCCCGGCCAGCACCCAATCGGCCTCAATCTCTACGCCGCGCTCGGTACGGGCGGTGATGCCGCGCTGCCCTGGGCTGAACTCGGCCACGCGATCCCCGCCATACAGGCACACGCCATGCGCCCGATAGCGTTCGACCAATACCTGGGTAAGCGACGGCGGTAGTATCCGGGCAAGCGGTGCGGCGCCGGGAAAGATCATGCTGACCTTCACCCCCGGCTGGGCAGCCAGCGCGCACGCCATTTCCGCACCGATAAAACTAGCGCCGACAATCAGCACCTGCGCACCATCGTGTGCCAGTGACCGCAGCAGGTGGTAGTCAGACAAGGTGCGCAGACCATGGATACGGCCAGCCAGCGCGGGTGGCGCGGCCAGGCTGCGCGGCGTGCCGCCAGTCGCCAACAACAGCTTGCCAAAACCGATGCGCGCGCCGCTGGCAGTAGTGATGTGCCTGCTATCCGCGTCGAGCTCCGCCACCGCATCGCCCAGGCGCAGGGTCACGCCGAATGCCTGCCACTGCTCGGCGGTTTTGACAAAAATGCCGTCGGGGTTTTCCTTGCCCAGCCACAAGCCCTTGGACAAGGGTGGGCGATGATACGGTGGCAGCGGCTCTGCGCCCAGCATCAGCACGCTGCCATCCGCATCGAGCTCGCGGATTGCCTGTGCAGCCGAGGCGCCAGCCAGCCCGGCGCCGACAATCAGATAGTCATGAAATTCGGACATATAAGCTCCGCTTGAGAGGGCGTCCTTACATGCTAGCAGGCTATGAAAAAACCGAATGCCTTATAACTGTGCGCGGATGGTTCGCGCCAATGCCAACGCGGCGTCCAGCGAGGCATCCACGCAGGTGAAATGCCCCATCTTGCGCCCGTGGCGGGCGGATTGCTTGCCATACAGGTGCAGTTTGGCTGCTGGGTGTTGCAGCAGCACCGCCCAGTTGGGTTGGCTATCGCCCCACAGGTCGCCCAGCAGGTTCACCATTACTGCGGGAGTGTGCTGCATGGTGGCGCCAATCGGCAGGTTACACAGGGTGCGCACCTGCATCTCGAACTGGCTGGTGAGGCAGGCATCCAGCGTATAGTGGCCGCTGTTGTGCGGGCGCGGGGCGATTTCGTTGACGACCAGCTTGCCGCCATCCACGACGAAAAACTCCACCGCCATCACACCGCAATAACCGAGCTGGTCGGCAATCGCCTGCGCGGTGGCGCGCGCAGTTTGCGCCAGGATTTGTTGCACCCGAGCCGGCACGATGCTGATGTCGAGAATGCCCGCTTCGTGGATGTTCTCCGACACCGGGTAGAGCGCACATGCTCCGGCTTCGTTACGTCCCAATACCACCGACAGCTCGCACTCCAGCGCCAGCATTTTCTCCAGTACACATACTTCGCCGCCCATCGCTGCAAAAGCGGCCTGCGCTTCATCAAGACTGGCAACGCGCGCCTGGCCTTTGCCGTCATAGCCAAAGCGCGACACCTTGAGCACGGCGGGAAAACCGACCTGCGCGCAGGCGGCGGCAATATCTGCCTGCGCTGCGACCACCGCAAATGGCGCGGTGGCAAAACCATGCGCATGCAGCCAGGTTTTTTCCGCCACCCGGTTCTGCGCGATTTCCACTGCTTCGGCGCCCGGCTTGACCGGGCAATGCAGCGCCAGGGTACGCAAGGTTTGCGCCGGGACGTTCTCGAATTCCGTGGTCACCGCCGCGCACTCACGGCCCATCTGCGACAGCGCCGTTTCATCCTGGGAGTCGGCGCACAGGTGCATATCCGCGACCTGCCCGGCCGGACTGATGGGATCGGGATCGAGCACCATCACGCAGTAGCCCATGG
>JANMKH010000528.1:0-4127 GCA_031371965.1 Sulfuriferula sp. | reverse complement strand
GCCAGTCACGCGCCGCAGCCGGGCAGCACGCTCAGCGTGGCGGATGCGGTGACGGTGACAGTGCTGGCGCGCGAGCAGGATCTTTACCGGCTGCGCTTCGATGGCAGTGCGAGCGTACTGGACGTGCTCGATCAACACGGTGCGCTACCGCTGCCGCCCTACATCGAGCGTGCTGCCGACAGTGCCGACGATGCCCGCTATCAAACGGTGTATGCGCGCCACCCCGGTGCGGTGGCCGCGCCCACGGCCGGGCTGCATTTCGATGAAGCCATGCTGGTACAACTTGACGCCATGGGCGTGGTGCGCACCCACGTTACCCTGCATGTCGGCGCGGGGACGTTCCAGCCGGTGCGCGTGGATGATCTCGCCGAACATACAATGCACAGCGAGCGTTACACCATTCCGCAAGCCGCGGTGGATGCGATTGCCCAGGCCAAAGTTCATGGCGGTCGCGTTGTCGCGGTCGGCACCACCAGCCTGCGCGCGCTGGAAGCCGCCGCGCAGTCGGGAACCTTGATCGCAGGCGAAGGCGAAACCAGTATTTTCATCACCCCCGGCTATCGGTTCAAAGTGGTGGAACGCCTGCTCACCAATTTCCATCTGCCCAAATCCACGCTGCTGATGCTGGTTTCCGCCTTTGCCGGGCTGGACAATATCCGCCACGCTTATGCCCACGCGATAGCCGAACGCTACCGCTTTTTCAGTTATGGCGACGCAATGCTGATCGAAAGAAAAGACCATGGAATTTAAGCTGCACAGCACCGATGACCTGGCCCGCCGTGGCACGCTCACACTCGCCCACGGCACGGTGGAAACGCCCGCCTTCATGCCGGTCGGCACCTACGGCACGGTCAAGGCCATGTCGCCGCTGGAGCTCAAGGAAATCGGCGCGCACATCGTGCTGGGCAATACTTTCCACCTGTGGCTGCGGCCGGGATTGGAGGCCGTTGAAGCGCACGGCGGCTTGCATCGTTTCATGGGCTGGGATCGCCCCATCCTGACCGACTCGGGCGGGTTTCAGGTATTCAGCCTGGGGGCGCTGCGCAAGATTACCGAGGAGGGGGTGAAATTCGCCTCGCCGCTGAATGGCGACCGGCTGTTCCTGACGCCGGAAGAATCCATGCGCATTCAGAAAGTGCTCAATTCCGACATCGTGATGATTTTCGACGAATGCACGCCCGACCCTGCCGAACCTGACGCGGCGGCGTATTCCATGCGACTGTCGCTGCGCTGGGCGGAGCGCTCCAAGCTTGCCCATGCAGGCAACCCGAATGCGCTGTTCGGCATTGTGCAGGGGGGAATGTACGAAGGCCTGCGCGACGAATCGCTGCGCGAACTCGCCGCCATGGATTTCGACGGCTATGCCATCGGCGGGCTTTCCGTGGGCGAACCCAAGGACGACATGCGCCGCATCCTTGCCCACACTGCGCCGCAGTTGCCGCAACACAAGCCGCGCTACCTGATGGGCGTTGGCACGCCGGAGGACATTGTGGCGTCGGTGCAGCATGGCGTGGATATGTTCGACTGCGTGCTGCCCACGCGCAACGCGCGCCACGGCATTCTGTTCACCCAGCATGGCGACCTGCGCATCAAGAACGCGCGCTTTCGCACTGACATCGCGCCGGTAGACGCGCAATGCGGCTGTTATTGCTGCCGCAACTTCAGCCGCGCCTATTTGCACCATCTGATCCGTTGCGGCGAGATTCTCGGCGCGCGGCTGGCCACCCTTCACAACCTGCACTACTACCAGGAATTGATGGCCGGGCTGCGCGCGGCGATCGAAACAGGTACATTAGGCGACTTCGTTGCCGGCTTCCACGAGCAGCGCGCGGGCACAGGGGTGCCTCTAAAAATTCAAAACCCTAAGCGAGACAAGGCGCGAGAGGAATTTTAGCGCGCGGCATATGTTTGATATGTAAGCGATAAAATTTCTTGAGCAACGCCGTATCGCAACGAGGTTTGGATTTTTAGAGGTACCCTCATGTTAGAATGTCCCGATTTATCGAAGGAGTAAAACCATGCTGATTTCCAATGCTTTCGCTGCAGCCCCGGCGTCTTCCCCTACCGACGCGCTGATGAGCTTTTTGCCGCTGGCGGTCATCGCGGTATTGTTTTTCTTCATGATTATCCGTCCGCAGATGAAGCGCGCCAAAGATCAGCGCAGCATGCTTGAATCGCTGCAAAAAGGCGATGAAGTCGTCACCAGCGGCGGTCAGGTGGGCAAAATCGTCAAAATCGGCGAGCAGTTCATCAGCCTGGAAATTGCCGATGGCGTGGTCACTCACGTACAGAAAGCCACCGTACAGACTCTGCTGCCAAAAGGCACCATCAAGGGGCTGTAATCCGGCTCTGTAATACTCATACCAAGTTTGTCCTCATAAGGCCGCGCCGTGAACCGATTCCCGCTCTGGAAATACATCCTCATCGCAGTTTTGCTGGTGGTCAGCGTGCTGTATACGCTGCCCAATTTTTATGGCGAAGTGCCGGCGGTGCAGGTATCGCCCACACGTAGCGCGATCAAGGCCGATGCCACCCTGATGCAGCAGGTCGAGGATGAACTGAAGGCGCAGAAGATTCCCTATACCGGGGCCTTTCTCGATGCCAACAGCGTCAAGGTCCGCTTCGCCAACAATGACGCCCAGCTCAAGGCCAAGGATGCGCTCCAGGCGCGTTTCGGCGATGGCTACAGCGTAGCGCTCAACCTGCTGTCGGCTTCGCCCGCCTGGCTGACGGCGATTGGCGCCAAGCCCATGTTTCTGGGCCTGGACTTGCGCGGCGGCGTATATTTCCTGATGCAGGTGGATATGCCGGCAGCGCTGGACAAGGCGGCCGACCGCTATAACAACGATCTGCGCATCCAGTTGCGTGAACAGAAAATCCGCTACAACGGCATCAGCCGCGTGGGGCAGACCGTCGAAATTAAATTCAGCGACGCCGCCACGCGCGCCCAGGCCAGCAAGTATATATCGAGTAACTTTGCCGATCTGGCCCTCACCGAACAGGATGGCGGCGGCGACTACAAGCTGATCGCCGCGCTGCGCCCGGAAGCGCAAAAACGCACCCAGGAATTCGCCGTGCAGCAAAACATCACCACCCTGCGCAACCGTGTGAATGAACTGGGCGTGTTCGAGCCCATCATCCAGCAGCAAGGACTGGATCGCGTGGTGGTGCAGCTGCCCGGCGTGCAGGACACCGCCAAGGCCAAGGAAATTCTGGGTCGCACCGCCACACTGGAAATTCGCCTGGTGGATGAGGCGCACGATGTCACCGCCGCGCTGCAAGGCCAGATTCCATTCGGCGATGACCTATACACCGAGCGTAGCGGACAGCCGCTGCTGGTGAAAAAGAATGTGGTGCTGACCGGCGATTACATCACCGACGCTTCGCCCGGCTTCGACCAGCAATCCGGTCAGGCCGCCGTGCATGTCAATCTGGACAGTCGCGGCGCGCGTATCTTCAAGGATGTAACGCGTGACAACGTGGGCAAGCGCATGGCCATCCTGCTCATTGAAAAGGGCAAGGCCGAAGTGATCACCGCGCCCGTCATTCGCGAAGAAATCGGCGGCGGCCGGGTGCAGATTACCGGCATGGAATCGGCTCAGGAGGCCTCTGACGATGCGCTGTTGTTGCGTGCCGGTGCGCTGGCCGCCCCCATGAATATCGTCGAGGAACGTACCGTCGGCCCCAGCCTGGGTGCGGACAACATCAAGAAAGGCTTCCACTCCAATCTGTGGGGCTTTGCCGCGGTGGCGCTGTTCATGATGGTTTATTACCGGGTGTTCGGTGTTTTCTCCACCGTCGCGCTGGCAGTCAACGGCCTGTTCCTGGTGGCGCTGCTGTCCATGATGCAGGCTACTCTGACGCTGCCGGGTCTGGCGGGTATCGCACTTACCCTGGGTATGGCGATTGATGCCAACGTGCTGATCAACGAGCGCATCCGCGAGGAACTGCGCAACGGCAATTCACCGCAGGCTGCCATCCACGCCGGTTACGACCGTGCCTGGGGCACCATTCTGGACTCCAACATCACCACCCTGATTGCCGGCGTGGCGCTGTTCTGGCTGGGCTCCGGCCCAGTGCGCGGATTTGCCGTGGTGCTGTGCCTGGGTATCCTTACTTCCATGTTC
>JANMKH010000518.1:0-5474 GCA_031371965.1 Sulfuriferula sp. | reverse complement strand
TGAATTGACGCTCCCAGTTACATGCTTTATGGAAAGGAACCGGTTCTAAGGACGTGAGTATGACTGCTGCTGTTCACAACTACCAAACTAAAGGAAAGGCCCGTTTATGGAACGCATCGTGAATTTGCATATCGAGAAGCTGCCCGAAGGTGTGTACCTGGCTACTTCCGAGGATGTGCAGGGTCTTATCGCCCAGGGGCGCACGATTCAGGAGACCATCGAAATTGCCCACGACGTGGCGAAGAAGCTGCTGGAGGCTCAGCAAGCGCGCAACGGCGAGTTCTCGCTGCAGCAGGCAGCCGAATCCTTCGACTATCCGCTGATCGTTAACGCCTGATGGGACGGCTTGCCGGCTTCAGATACCGGGAGATTGTCAAGCGACTCAAGCTGCTGGGCTTCGAGTTTGACCGGCAAGCGGCAGGCAGTCACGAGATTTGATCCAATTCGCAGACGCGCCCGATACCGAACCATCCCGGCGATATGCCTGAAGGCACGCTCCGCGCCATCCTCAGACAGGCAGGTGTCGATCCAGAAGATTTCATGAGGAAGTAGCCGCTCAAAACACGGGGATGAAACCCGCGCAAGGCTACTGGGTTATCCAAGGCGGAAAGTGACGTTTTGCGGCAGGTGTTGTTATTGGTCAGGGACGGTAAGTTAGTTGGTGTTTCCCCATGGGTCGATAATGACTAAGCCGTCGATATTGCTAAAGTCTTTGATATTACGGGTGGCGATAGATAATGAATTGACACAGGCGATCGCGGCAATTTGCGCATCTTCAACGCTAATCGGGATGCCTGATTTCTTGCGAGTAGATACTATTTTTGCGTAACAATCGGCGGCATGTTGTTCAAAGGCCAGGCAGCGGCTTGGGAAGTCTTCATTAAACATGCTTTCCGCAACGGATATTAGCGATTGTTTGCGCTTGCCATCGGGTAGCAGGGCCAGCCCTAAACCTATTTCGGCGCGAGTAATAGCGCTAATCCAAAGGCTTGTTGTGGGTTGCCGGTCTATCCAGCGCAATACGCGCTCATCCGGTTTGGGGCGCATGAGCTCGGATAATACGTTGGTGTCGAGGAGTATCATGTGTAGCGCGGTTTATTGATCAAAATCAGGCGGCAAGCGTGGCTGTGTGCGTGTTGGGTCAGGCAGATCGACGCCACCGGTTGCTGCGAAGCGTTGTGCGATTTTGCTGCCTAGACCGCTTGTGTTGCATGCCAGGGCCCGACGTAAAATTTGTCTGGCTTCTTCTTCCATGGAGTTGCCATGCTGTGCTGCCAGTATGCGTAAATCGGTTTTAATGGATTCGTCCAGGTTGCGTATGGTAATGCTGGTCATGTGAGTTCTCCCGCTGAATGATTGCATTGTAATCAATGATGGCAGTTGTATCAATATTAAACCTGGAAACGATTGTTGACACCCATGCGAAGCCTCAGGGTCAGACACGATATTCCCGGGAGGAAAATGGAATGTATTATCTGGCGATGCCCAAAAACACCGCCAGACAACGCCCAACTTCAAGCATGACCTCATCACTGGCCGAACCAAACGCCTCACCGAGCTTGTCCCGCTTCATGGTCATCGCCTTATCCACCATCACTTGCGACGGCTTTTGCAGGCTGTTTATTTTATCTGGTTGCACGGTTACACGAAACAACGGCGCATCAACCAACGTACTCGACACCAGCAAGACTGTCACGGTTGCGTGCTCGTTGAATGGGTCGGACTGAATCACCAAGGCGGGTCTTGGCTTTCCAAAATCGCCTTGCATGGCGAGGGTCACGAAGTCACCTCGATTCATGCGGTCCAGCCATCCACATCTTTCAGCGCTTCATCGATGAAATCCATCATTTCCACGTCTGCCATATCAGCCTGAGAGGCCAGTTTTGACTGACGTTGGCACTCCGCCGCAAAGCCTGGCCGCCTGGTATCCGGCACCCAAATTTGAATGGGACGAAGCCCGGCCATGCGCAGTGCATCACGCCGCTTTCGTACTCGTGCAGCAACAGGGGTGACCATAGCAAAATCTCCTCTTTTCGTTTGTTACATGTAGCATTGTAATACGCAAGAACGTTACAGGCAACCGAAAGGGTCGGTAAAACAGGGCCAGACACGAGGGGGAAGGGATCCGCAGCAGACACGATATTCAAGAGAAGACAGGCAATATATGAATTCGTGTGCTTTGATTTGTTGTAAAGACGTACGCTATTCGGTACTATATGATAGCCTAATTATTCAAAGGATCAGTTATGCATACGCTCTCGATCAGTGAAGCACGCAGTAATCTCTACCGCTTGATTGACGAGGCGGCTGCGTCGCATACGCCGCTGGTAATCACTGGCAAGCGCAATAATGCGGTGCTGGTGTCGGAAGAAGATTGGGCGGCGATTCAGGAAACGCTGTTTCTTTTGTCTGTGCCGGGGATGCGTGAATCCATCAAGGAAGGGATGCTGGCGCCATCGCAGACATGTGACAAGGCACTCGATTGGTGACTTGGCAGTTGGTGTACACGCATCATGCCCAGAAGGATGCCAGGAAAATTGCGGCGTCCGGGTTGAAAGCGAAAACACGGGCGCTGCTCGATATGCTGTTGCGCAACCCGTTCCAGAATCCGCCGCCTTACGAAAAGCTGGTCGGTGATTTAGCCGGGGCGTACTCGCGCCGCATCAATATTCAGCATCGTCTGGTTTATCAGGTGCTGGAAGCAGAGCACACGGTGAAAATATTGAGGATGTGGACGCACTACGAGTGATGCATGTTCTGGGAAAATGGGGTCAACCCGCGTAAGGCGTAGGGCGTCAATAAGCGCAGCGCATTGCGCCGGATGGATTTACGCCGCCAGCGAACTGCGTGAAGGCGGAAAGCGACGTTTTGCGGCAGGCGTTGTAGTGTTTGCTGCCGTGTATTACAATGCAATTCAATACCATTCAATTCTAAAGGAGATTTTATTATGGCTACCAATGCACTGGTCCAGGCTCGGATTGATGGGGCTGTGAAGGATGAAGCTGCTGCCGTACTGGCTGCGATGGGGCTTACCGTGTCCGATGCTGTGCGCCTATTGTTAACCAAGGTTGCGCGTGAGCACGCCTTGCCCTTCGACCCATTGATTCCCAATGAGGAAACGATAGCGGCGATGAAGGAAGCGCGTCGGGGTAATCTACCTTCATTCGCTACCGTAGGGGAATTGATAGCAGATTTGAATGCACCGGATTGAGCTTACCAACACTTTTAAACGCGACTACAAGCGCGAATTAAAGGGGAAATACAGGGCGGCACTGGAAAGCGATTTCGCCAATGTTGTGCAAGCTCTGGCGAAAGATGAGCCTCTGGCAGAACGTTACCGAGACCACCCGCTTACCGGCGAATGGAATGACCACCGAGACTGCCACATTAAGCCAGACTTGGTGTTGATTTACAGAAAAACGGATGCGGAGCGGCTGCAACTGGTGCGGCTCGGCTCGCACTCTGAGCTTGGTCTGTAGAGCCCGCCTTAAATAATCCATGGGTTCACTACCACCAACCCTGGAAACTCAGAATCTTTCCCGTTGCGCGTTACCAGCCGCAAATCATGATGCAGCGCGGTGGCAGCAAGCAGGCTATCGACAGCGGGCAGGGGTCGGGCTGCTTCGGCCAGCAGGCGGCCCCAGCGGTCGGCCACGGCAGCGTCCACCGCCAATAAACGATTGCCGAACCAGTCGGGCAGGTCGTTCTCCAGCCACAGCCGTAATTTTTCCCGACGCGCCGCATCGGGTAATTTTTCCACGCCTTTGCGCAACTCCCCCAGCGTCAGGACGCTCAAGTACAGCGCGGAATCCGGCAGGGCATCGAACCATTCCACTACGCGTGGCTCTGGTCTCGCTCGGACGAGCTCGGAAATGACGTGGGTGTCGATCAGATAGCTCACAGACCTACTACCTCGCGGGCGCGGGAAGCATCCCGTTCCAGTTCGAGTTCCACGCCGTGCAGGGGTGATTCGCGCAGGAAGGTGGTGAAGTTGGGCTTGGGCCGGATCAGTCGTTCGTAATCGGCGTGGGACAGCACCACCGCCGCAGCGCGACCCCGCAGGGAAATATCCTGCGGCCCTTCGTTAAGCGCTTTTTGAATCACCTCGCTCAAACGGGCTTTGGCTTCTTGCAGTTGCCAGACTTGCATGATATTTACTCCTTACAATGACTAGTCGCTCTAGTCATTGTAAGGTTGCGGGGGATGGTTTAGCAAGCTTCAATCCTCGTAAGGCGTAGCGCCGGCTGGTGAATAAAGCATCCGGATGGATTAACGCAGCCGGTGAACCGGTGTGAGTGTGTCAATGGGGAGTGGCCGGAATACAGCAGGCGGCATCATTTTGGAGTACATCCTACGCGGCCTACAAAACTCAAGGGCACCTCTATAAAATCCAAACTCCGTCGCGATACTGCGTTGCTCAAGAAATTTTATCGCTTACATATCAAGCATATGCTGCGCGCTAAAATTACTTTCGCGCCTTGTCTCGCTTAGGATTTTGAATTTATAGAGGTGCCCTCAAGATGTGGACGCGCTATGCTAATCCATGGGTGGTTGAACAGGATAAATGTTGTTATATTATGCGCATATCATCCAGTTGAAAGGAGCCCATACCATGTTGTCCACCATTCATTCCCTCAAAAAAGCAACCAACATCACGCTTTCCGCCGATGTGTTGGCTGAAGCCAAGGCACTGAAGATCAACATTTCGCAGGCGTGCGACCAATATTTGCGCGGGCTGGTGCGCGTTGAACGCGAGCGCCGCTGGCAGCATGATCATGCTGATTTTGTCGCTGCTTATAATCAGACAGTAGATACTGAAGGTTTGCCGCTGGATCAGTGGCGGGCATTTTAGCCCATATGGCGCGTTTTGATGTGTACCGCAATACAGGCGTGCACGCTGATGCAACGCCGTATCTGTTGGATGTGCAAAGCGACTTGCTGCAGGGGCTGCAGACGCGGATTGTCGTGCCGCTGCGCAGACGCGATCGTTTTCCTGATGTCAGCCTGCCGGCCAATCTTGCGCCGACGTTCGAGATAGAGGGGATCGAATGCATCCTGGAAATACCCAAGCTCGCAGCGGTGCCGATGCGCTTGCTGAAATTACCCGTTACAACCTTGGTGGCTAGCCAGTTTGAAATCACGGCGGCACTGGATTTCCTGCTTCAGGGGTTTTGATGAGATAAAAAGGCAGTCGCGAGATTTGGCTCAATCCGCAGAGGCAACGCTACAGACATAAAGCAAAAAGGCCACGTTTTCACGTGGCCTTTTTGCTGTTCTGGTGGGTCGGGCGGGGGTCGAACCCGCGACAAACGGATTAAAAGTCCGCTGCTCTACCGGCTGAGCTACCGACCCGGCAAGCCCGCCATTATACGGTATTGAGCTGCTCCGTCAACATCAGGTCGTGAGTTTGCGATAGATGTCGGCAGCTTTGAGCGGTAATTTTTTCACGTCGTCGATTTCGATGTAATTGGCTG
>JANMKH010000485.1:0-2459 GCA_031371965.1 Sulfuriferula sp. | reverse complement strand
GGGGGCCTTTCTGCCGGGCAACAGCACGGCGCCGATGACCAGGTCTGCCCCGGTCACCAGTTCAGTCAACGCGGCAGTGTCGGAATAGCGCGTCTTGAGCCGCCCCTGATAGAGGTCGTCAAAATGGCGCAGCTTGTCCATGCTGCGGTCGAGCACGGTGACCTCCGCCCCCATGCCGGCAGCGACCCGTGCGGCGTTGGCGCCCACCATGCCGGCACCGACGATGGTGACTTTGCCGGGCGCTACTCCGGCCACCCCGGATAACAAGGTACCATTACCGCCGCTCACCATGGTCAGCGCCTGCGCGCCCGCTTGCACCGCGATGCGCCCCGCTACGGCGGACATCGGGGCAAGCAGCGGCGTGCCGCTGGCGTCGGTGACGGTTTCGAAGCCGATGCCGATGATTTTCCTGTCCAGCAGTTGCGCGGTCAGTTCCGGCGCTGCGGCCAGGTGCAGATAGCTGAATACCATCTGTCCTGCGTGGAGCAGGGAGATTTCCGCGCTTTGCGGCTCTTTGACTTTAACGATGAGCTCCGCCTCGTACACGGCTGCCGCGTTGTCCACGATCTGTGCGCCGGCGGCGCGGTAGGCGTCGTCGGAAAAGCCGATGCGCGCAGCGGCGCCGGTTTGCACGCGGACCTGGTGCCCTGCCGCCAGCAGCGCGGTGACGCTGTCCGGGGTGAGGGCGACGCGATACTCGTGATCCTTGATTTCCTTGGGAATGCCGATCAGCATGTGGGTGTCCTCGCAACGATGGTCTGGTTAGCATAGGCCCTTAGGGGGCAGTCTGTACCTGTACCGTAAAAGATAGCGTATCCAGCGTGAGGCCCAGTTCATCGACGAGGCTGATCTGGTGTATTCCAGGCTGGGGCGCATAGAGTAGGCTGCCGTCTGCCTGGAACCATTCCACCGGCGCCGCTTCGCCGTCCACCAGCCAGCCCCATTGCCTATGCAGGGGGCGACTATAGAAGCGCACTTTCTGCCACGCGGCGGGTATATCCGTATTCAGGGTCAGCGTAGCGGGGCCGATAATCTGCGCCGAGCCTTTATCCCCAGCCAGCGTCATCACGCTTTGCTCGGTGCCGGGCACGAACAATTCCCGCCGTGGCGGCTCCAGCGGTGGTTCGAAGCGCACCGTTTGGACGACGACCCCGCCCGGCAGCATGGGGGTTCGGCTGGGTTGGGCTACATTCAGTTTGTTGATTAACGCCTGCCACACCCGTGCGGCGCCGTTCACGCCGGAGACATTGCGCATTGTTTTTCCAGAGACATTGCCCACCCATACGCCGACGGTGTATTGATCCGAAAATCCCACGCTCCAGTTGCTGCGCTTATCCTGACTGAGGCCGGTTTTCACGGCCGCAAAGCCGGACGTCGTCACAGCGCTGTCCAATCCGGCCTTCATCCAGCGAGCATTGCTGTCTGCCAGGATGTCGGTGACGATGGCTGCAACGGGCGCCGGCATGACCTGACTCGCACCCGCTACGCCGCCGACGCGGAAACTCAGCGGCTTGAGCACGCCGCTATTGGCCAGCACCCGATAAGCGTTGGTCAGAGCCGTCAACGTGACGGTCGCTTCGCCTGGCGCGTAGCTGTTGTGTTGTGGTGGGTTAATGTCTGGAGAAAATAGCCCAAGCACCCGCAGGCGATCATAAAAAGCCGCCGGGGTGACCAAGGCCAACGTTCGTACCGCAGGAACGGGCAACGACGAAGCCAGCGCAGTGCGCAAGGTGACCCAGTTGCCGGTTCCTGTGCCGTCGTTCTGCAATAGCGCCTGATCCGGTGATGGTTCCAGCGCCAGCGGCGAATTATCCAGAAATGACGCCGCAGTCAGCAGGCGTTGCTCGATGGCCACGCCGTATAAGAATGGCTGTAGGGTGGCGCCTGCAGGCTGTGGTGTAGCAGCATAATCCGCGATTTGCGTGTCGGATGCATCGGCGCCGGAATCCACATAGGCAAGAACTTCGCCGGTCTGGTTGTTGAGCACCACCACAGCACCCGCGTCGACATGGTTGCTTCGAAGCGCTGTCAGCGTGCTTTGCAGGGATTGAATTGCAAAGCGCTGCAGGCCTGCATCCAGACTGACTTGCATGCGCTCACCGGGGATATTCAGAAACTTGCGTGCGACAACGGGCGCAAGCTGTTCACCAAAATCGATGTGTGGTGGAGTAGCCAGGCTTTTGTATGCCAGTGCCGTGACGGTTGCACACGACGGGCGCGGTATGCTGAGTTGCCGAGCTACCCCGCAGGCGCGTTCTGCCACGATCTCGGCTTTAACATTCGGCCCGCGCAATAGTGCAGCGAGTATGCTGGACTCTGCCTTGTTCAGTTTGGAAGGCTCCTGGCCGAACAGACCCTGCGCCGCGGCATTGATACCTGACAAGTTGCCGCGAAACGTCACTGTGTTGAGATAGGCATCGAGTATCTGCGCTTTGCTCCAGGTTTTTTCCATACTGCGC
>JANMKH010000463.1:0-3001 GCA_031371965.1 Sulfuriferula sp. | reverse complement strand
GGGCATGGCGGCACCAGCTGGTGCTCCCTCTGGCCACACCGCTGGTGCTGATCCTGGGCCTGATGCTGCTCAACATGGCGTGGGGATTTTTTGCCGAAACGCGCGCCAGGCGCCAGATTACCGGCCTGTTCGGACAGTACGTGCCGCCTGAGCTGGTGGACGAAATGAGCCAGGATCCGTCGCGCTTCAACATGCGTTCCGAGAGCAAGGAGCTTTCCATCCTGTTTTCCGATGTACGCGGCTTCACCACGATTTCCGAGAGCCTTACCCCGCAACAGCTATCCGATTTGCTGAATGAATTCCTGGGCGCCATGACCCAGGTGATCCACCATCGCATGGGCACCATCGACAAATACATGGGTGACTGCATCATGGCATTCTGGGGCGCGCCCATGGATAATCCTAACCACGCTCGCGATGCGGTGCTGGCCGGAATGGAAATGCAGGCCGCGCTGACCGAGCTGAATAAGACTTTTGTCGCCAAAGGTTGGCCGGAATTGCATGTAGGGGTCGGCATCAATACTGGCCGGGTCAGCGTGGGTAATATGGGTTCCAAATTCCGTATCGCGTATACCGTGATGGGCGATGTAGTCAACCTCGCATCGCGACTGGAAGGCATCACCAAGTTTTATATGGCGCCGGTGGTGGTCGGTGAAAATACGCGCGCTGCGCTGCCCGACATGGAATTCATTGAGCTTGATTTGGTGCGTGTCAAAGGCAAAGAACTGCCGGTCGCCATTTTCCAGCCGTTGGGGCTGCAAGGCCAGGTGGACGTCGCCACGCTTGCCGCTGCGCAACGCTTCGCCAGCACGCTGGCGGCATACCGTGCACAGCGCTGGGACGAAGCCGAAGCGATTCTGAGTGCGCTGCAAAACGAGCGTGCTTCGAAGCTCTACACCCTGTATCTCGAACGTCTCGCGCACCTGCGCGACAATCCACCCGGTGCGGATTGGGACGGCGTGTGGATCTACGAATCGAAATGAAAGACAACACGGACGAAATTGCAGAGGGCTGAACTGATGCAACCCAAGCGTCTTGCGCAACGATTACACCAACCTGAAACCAGGGCGCGAACAGGCTTCCAGGAAAGTTCTTCCAGCACATCGGTAGTGGTCCTGCATCCTTTAAATTGGGAGAAGGCCATGTCTACTGGCCGTAATTTCCTCCAGATAAATTTTTTCTTGTGATTCGTAAACAAGTAACTTATTATTTAGACCATGTCTCGCTCGTGGAATAAATTTACACTGATACTCTTGCTCGGATTGCTGCAAGGCATTGCGCCGTTGCTGCACGCCCATGTGCTTGAATTTTCAATGCCTAACAAGATACACATTGATGGGATAGAAGTCGACCTGGCGCATAACAAGTTGGACGCTGGGGTACATCAGCTCCATTTGCATGCAGATGAATCGACTGCCATTGGCATGGAGAGCGCCGGCAAGAACGACAAGGATGACAAGGGCGAAATGGCCGTTAGCTCGCCCATACTGGGAGTCGTCGCGGCGGCCTTCACCTTGCCTCGGGCCACCGCACCGCCATCCTCTCAGTTTTTGGCAGAAATTGCGCCACATCCATCCGATTTTTATTTGCTCCCTCCTCCCCACGCGCCGCCTGGCGCACATCTCGGCTAATCAATTCAGGGCGCCTTGCGTTCGTATTTTTTCAAATTGATTTGACGCCCCTGCGCGTGTCGTATTGCCACATCATCAAAGGACTAACATGAAATTCCAATATTTGGCGGCCGGCCTGTGCCTGGCATTCGCGCTGACGGCGCACGCCGCGAACGATATCGTCATGAGTACGGCGCAGCTGCAAACCCTGGGTATCCGAACAGCGGCTGTCAGCGTTGCTGCCAACACGCAGGGCGTACCCTATCCGGCCACGGTGAGCGTGCCTGCCAGTCAGATGCGCGTGGTGGCGGCACCCATGATGGGGTTGGTGAGCAGCGTACTGGTCGCCAGCAATGACACCGTCAAGGCCGGTCAACCGCTGGCGCGACTCGCCAGTCCTGGCCTTGCCGAAGCGCAGCGCAATCTGGTGCAGGCCGCCGTCCAGGTGCAACTGGCACGACAAAACCTGAAACGCGATGACCAGTTGCTGGCCGACGGCATTATTTCTGCTGCACGCCAGCAGGCGACGCGTGCAGCTTATTTGGGCGCCAATGCGATGCTGGTCGAACAGCGCCAGTCGCTGCGTATGCTGGGTGTGCCGGAGAGTCTGGTTCGGCAGATGGAAGCCGGGCGCGCGACGAGCGCGGAAATCACTTTGGTGGCGCCGATTTCCGGTGTGGTTCTGGAGGTGACGGCTACATCGGGTCAGCGTGTCGACTCTGCCACAGCGCTGTTCAAGGTGGCGAAACTCGACCCGCTCTGGCTGGAGATCAGCGTCCTTGCCAAGGATGCCGCCGCCATTCGGCCGGGTGAGGTGGTTACGCTCAGCGGCAGAAATGCCAGGGGCCGGGTGCTGTCCGTGGCGCGTGCAGCGTCGACGAGCCAGACCGTGAGCGTGCGCGCCGAGGTACGCGGCGATCTGAATGGACTGATGGCGGGTCAGGCGGTGGAGGCGCGCATTGCGCAGAGCGCAGCGAGCGGTTGGCAAGTTCCGGCAGCCGCGGTCGCCATGCAGCAAGGTAAATCCTATGTATTCGTGCGGAGTACCCAGGGCTTCACCCCGGTAGCGGTCAGGGTGCTTGGACAAAGCGGCGATACCGCGCGGGTAGATGGTGCACTCCAAAGTGGCGCGCAAGTCGCGGTGCAAGGCGTCGCGCAAGTTAAGGCGGTATGGATGGGGCTAGGCGGGGAAGGCGGAGAATGAGATGCTAAACAAACTCGTCGAATTTTCGCTGACCCAGCGCCTGGTGTTTCAAGCTGCCGATAGTCCTGTGGCAAATGCTCATCGTGCAATGAGATGAGCAAGCGCAGAAACGAAGTCTCGGGCGTCTCTGAGGGCGGATAAATGCGCTTGAGGGCTTTTTCGATGTACAAGCCCTCGGTGTCGTGAC
>JANMKH010000441.1:0-2160 GCA_031371965.1 Sulfuriferula sp. | reverse complement strand
ATTGTATGCTGCCGTGGTCATGGGCAAGCCGATGACCAGCGAAGTTTTCTCGTTAAAAATGCGTGGTGAGAGTACAAGAAATGGATGGATATCCCGCATTTCCTGGGCCTCTTGCGGGTGCAGTCATCCAGATAACCGCTTGGCGATCAGGCACCCAGGCGCTGCGCTTGTCGGGCGCTGGCCGTTTTGTGACTACCAACGCTCTGCCCCGACAGCCTGACTTGCCATTACTTCACCACCATGCCGCGCCGGGTCAAAACGCGCCAGCCGTTGCTCCAGGGTAAGCGGCGCATCCGGGACGGGCGTGATGACCACTTGGCCGCCTTCCACCGAAATACGCACCCGCTGATCAACGCGCAAATGCGCTTCACGAGCGACCGACGCAGGCAACCGGATACCCAGACTATTATCCCCTGCTTAATATCAAGAACAGCTTCGATCATGATTCACTCCTGAAACTGATACGTATAAACATACGTCTACACAATGCGGAATGCTCCGTTACATTGGTTCGCACGAGATTCAGTTGCGTGTTCATGTAACTGGGGAAATGTAATCGAGTCTGGATCATCAGGTGATCCTTGCCGTCGCTCTGTCTCTACCGCCATACAGACCGTTTCGCGGATAAGTTTCTCATCCAGATTTTCATGAGCGACACCGGCGGGGTTTCAGCCCATTGCTATGCCGCCAGAATCTGGAATTCCGTGGCTTTGACGATGGGGCGCACATGGCGATTCTCCCGGCGCATTTCCACAATCCCGTAATTGGACATGGTTTTCAGGGTACGCGAAAGATTACCGGCTTTGCGTCCGGTAATGACGGCCAGACCGCTGATGGATTCCGGCCGTACATCACGAATGGTTTTGAGCAGGGCGCGGTTTTCGTCGCTCAGGACTTCAGCCAGGGACTTCATCGAGGTGAACCAGATTTTGGGTTCGCCGGGTTTGGGCTTGTACTCGCCCTTGGCGATTGCCAACATGCGCTCGCGGATTTTCTCTTGGGACATGATCCCAATTGCGATCTTTTTCATTTCATTGCTTCCTCTAATACGTACGCGGTCCACTTCGGTGAAGAAGCCGGTCAATAGCTAGCCAGGCACCCTGAATTCATAAGGAACGCCCTTGTCCGCCGCGTGGCTCAGCAGGGCAAGATACATCTCTCGAAATGATTTCCCGTCTAGCGCGCCCTCACCCCGGTCGCGGTAGCGTCAACGCTTCAGGCAAGCTTTGCGCTTTATGCCCCATGCGCACGATTGCATCCTGGCGCAAACGGTTGAAGGTATCCAGTAGCATCAGGCTGTATTCTTTGGCCAGCGCCAGGTCTTCGGCAAACTTTTCAGGCTCTGTCATGTATTCATGAACCAGACGATTACGCAGATTGCGCGCTTCAAGCCACTGTTCCGTACTGGTTAATACACCCAGCCGTTCGGCGCGATTGAGCGTTTCGATTTGACTGCCCGGCGTCTCGGCAAGCGCAAGCAGCCAACGGGGGAATAATTTATCCGCCATCGTATCCTGCATTCTGCCAAAACGGGACACGAAGGCTTCGAGCCGCTCGGCTATTTCCGGCGCATGCTCCAGATTGCGTACCCACCCCGTATCGATCGTCTGACTGAACAGGCTGTTCCAGCTATAGGACAGATGCTTTCCTTCGCGCGCGACTATTTCCAGGGTCTGCAGAAAACGTGCTATCGGCAAGCCGGTGGTCTGGTTCATAGTTTTACCCCTGTACTGGCGGCTTGCTCATGGATCGGTTTTCGTGGTGTTGACGGGTCAAGCACCAGAACATCGATAGGCTGGTCGCCGATGCGTAACTGCAGCCTGGCGACCAATTGCATGGTTTTGCGTTCCAGCTCCGCGGAGATCGATGGCAACTCAACGAGCAGATCAATATCGCCGCCCCGGGCATCGTCGTTAATCCTCGAACCGAACAGCTTCACATTCGCTTCGATACCGAAAATCTCATGGACGGTATCGCGGATAATTTTCTGTGTTTTCTGGGAAAGTCGCATGGTTTAGCTATTCGTTTTATCCATTGCTTTGCCGCATGTATTTTACATGAACCCGACAATGGCTCTTGGGCAGCTATTGTTACAATCGCACGCTGCGCCCGCCGTCCACCGTCAGCACCTGCCCGGTCACATAGCCGGCATCGTATACC
>JANMKH010000440.1:0-2070 GCA_031371965.1 Sulfuriferula sp. | reverse complement strand
CCCTCGATTTCTCTGGCATAGAATACTGCCGAGATGCTTTTTGGCATGGTATGCAGCGCTTGGTCCACGCCCTGAAGCAACTGTTGCAACTCCATGGCTTTTTGTGGATTGGGTAGCAAGCTGTCAGCTATCTGATGCAGGCTGAATGAGTCGGGATCGTGTTCCAGCAGATTGTCGCCGGCTTCATCTTCCAGGCACAGGTGGCGCCCCCGTTCCCGAAATGCATCCAGCATTTTGTGTTTGAGTATGCCGGTAAGCCACACGCGATAGGTAGAGCGGGCGGCATAGTCGCTGGCGCTCTGCAGCGCGGCGAGCAGGGTTTCCTGCACCAGGTCGTCGGCCAGGTGAGCATCCCTTACGTGCTTGAGGGCGAAGTTATAAAGATAAGCGCGGTGCTCGGCTGCTCCGTGCTCAATGTTATTTTTTTGGCTGTGTTGCATGATGCGTCTCCGCTTGCTTTGAGTGACAGCCTCAGTTTGCAGGCTGATAATCTCGTCTGCGTTGCGCGAACATATCGTTTTGATAACAAATTTTGTGCATTCGATGTCAGGTTGGACGCACTTATCAGACTAAGGGGCATGGATATGCTCAATGATTGCCGCACCCTGGTGGTGGAGGACACTGCTGAAATCGCCGATCTGATTCGCCTGCATCTGGAGGATTTGGGCTTGCAGGTAACGTGTGCAGCGGATGGAATTACGGGTTTGGAACTCGCGCGCAACGGCATGTTTGACTTGATCGTGCTGGATTTGATGCTGCCTGGCTTGAACGGTCTGGAGGTATGCCGTGCACTGCGTTCGGATCCTCGTTATTACACACCGATTTTGATGTTGACCGCCAAGGCCAGCGAAATTGATCGCGTGGTGGGACTGGAACTGGGAGCGGATGATTATCTGGGCAAGCCGTTCAGCATCCCCGAGTTACAGGCGCGTGCCAAGGCACTGCTGCGCCGCTCCGAAAAAATGCGGGGAGTCGTGGTGCCGGATGATCAATCCATGGTGCGCGCAGGCAGTCTGGAGATCGATACGATGCGCCACGAAGTCCGGTTGTCCGGCAGGCTCATTCCATTGACCGCCAAGGAGTTCGATCTGCTGTTGTTTATGGCGCACAACCCTGGCCGGGTTTATTCGCGCGCGCAACTGCTGGATGCAGTTTGGGGCACTACGCTGGAATCTTATGAGCACAATGTGAATACCCATATTAACCGGTTACGTGCCAAGGTCGAAGCCGACCCGGCCAATCCGCAATACGTGCTGACCGTGCGCGGAGTCGGTTACCGCTTCGCAGACTGCTGATGAGGCTGTTAGCGGACAGCCTGCGCGCGCGCATTACCGCGTTAGTCATCGGATTCTGCATACTTATTGCGGCGATTTTTACGCTGGCAGTGAATTTTGCTCACAGTGCTTACAACGACGAGCTGCGCCAGCATCAGGGGTTGCAGTTCACTCATAACGTGGCGTTGATGTATCCGGAGCTGGGGAAATTGGAGAACATCCAGCGCGACCAGATTGAAACCCAATTTGAGCAGATGCTGTTGCTGGAGCCATCCAGCGCGTTGTATCTGATCGACGACCAGGGCCGGGTGCGCGTCGGCTATTCCAAACAGCGTTCGATAGGCGGCAGCAGCCATGTTGATCTGGCGCCCATCCGGCAGTTGCTGGGTCAGCCCGGCGGAAAAATCATATACGGCAGCGACCCGGATTTCCCGGACATGAAATGCCTGTTTGCCGCCGCGCCGATCTATGATGGCAAGGTGCAATCCGGTTACCTCTACATGCTGATGCGGCCGCCGGAGACCAATCCGGGCCAGCTACTTGCTTCCAGCTATGCCAACCGCACGGCACTGCTGGTCGCCTTCGGTGCGAGCCTGCTCAGCGCCCTGTTTGTGTTGATTGTGATGGGGCAGATCACGCGTCCACTGCGCCGTCTGGCCAGCGCAGCCGACCAGGTGCGTGCAGCGGGTATCGAGGATATTCCCGACCCCGCCAGTTTTCCGCATCAGGATCGGCATGATGAAATCGGCCATCTGTCGCGCGCCTTCCGCGACATGGTGCAGCGCCTGCATGAGCA
>JANMKH010000391.1:0-2007 GCA_031371965.1 Sulfuriferula sp. | reverse complement strand
GGGCATTCCGGGCAGATAAAAAAAGCCGTGCAATTGTTGCTAGAAGCCTAGCGCCCATTGATTTATGCGGGTGGTTGTGTGGTGTTGGGCAATGCAGCAGCCCAGTTGACAGAGCTTACCAAACTGCTTGGCTACCCCGTTACCAACACGCTGATGGGGTTGGGCGCCTATCCGGCGACGGATGCCCAGTTTCTGGGGATGCTCGGAATGCACGGCACTTACGAAGCCAACATGGCCATGCAGCATTGCGATGTGCTGCTGGCGGTGGGCGCACGTTTCGATGACCGCGTGATCGGTTCGCCTGAGCACTTTGCCCGGGATGCGCGCCGCATCGTGCACATTGATATCGACCCATCATCCATTTCCAAGCGCGTCAAGGTGGATGTGCCGATTGTCGGGGATGTGGGCGGTGTGCTGGATGAGATGATCAAGCTCATCAAGGCCGGCAAGGAAAAGGCCGAAGCCAAGGCAATCAAGGCCTGGTGGACGCAGATCGAATTGTGGCGTGCCAAGAATTGCCTCAATTACAATCATGCCAGCCCCATTATCAAACCCCAGTTCGTGGTGGAAAAACTGTGGGAAGTGACCGGCGGTGATGCTTTCGTGACCACCGACGTGGGCCAGCATCAGATGTGGGCGGCGCAGTACTATAAATTCGACCAGCCGCGCCGCTGGATTACCTCGGGTGGGCTTGGCACCATGGGTTTCGGCCTGCCTGCCGCGATGGGTGTTCAACTCGCTCATCCGGGGTCCGATGTGGCTTGTGTAACCGGAGAATCCAGTATCCAGATGTGCATTCAGGAGCTTTCCACCTGCAAGCAGTATCATCTGCCGCTGAAAATTGTAAATCTGAATAATCGCTACATGGGTATGGTGCGTCAATGGCAGCAATTCTTCTACGGGAACCGTTATGCCGAGTCCTACATGGATTCCCTGCCGGATTTTGTTAAACTCGCCGAGGCGTATGGGCACGTTGGCATGAAGATCGAGAAGCCTGCAGATGTGGAGCCTGCGTTGCGCGAAGCGTTCGCAATGAAGGAACGGCTGGTGTTCATGGATTTCATCACCGACCAGACCGAGAACGTATTTCCGATGGTGGCGAGCGGCAAGGGTATCAGCGAAATGATCCTGGCGGAGGAGTTGTAACATGCGCCATATCATTTCACTGTTGATGGAGAACGAAGCGGGTGCCTTGTCGCGCGTGGCCGGGCTATTTTCCGCGCGAGGTTACAACATCGAATCTCTGACCGTCGCGCCTACCGAGGACGCTACATTGTCGCGCATGACCATCGTTACACGCGGTTCGGAAGACGTGATCGAGCAGATCATCAAGCAGCTCAACAAGCTGATAGACGTGGTGAAAATCCTCGACCTGTCCGACGGCAGTCATATTGAACGCGAACTGATGCTGGTAAAAGTACGCGCCTTCGGCAAGGATCGCGAAGAAATGAAGCGCATGGCGGAAATTTTTCGCGGGCGCATCATCGATGTAACTGAAAAAACCTACACGATTGAATTGACTGGGCCAGGCTCCAAATTGGACGCTTTTATCGAGGCGCTTGACCAGTCAGCTATTCTGGAAACGGTACGTACCGGCGCTTCCGGCATCGGACGCGGCGATCGCATTCTTAAAGTTTGATTTAATTTAACAAGGAACATGCTATGAAAGTTTATTACGATAAAGACGCCGACCTTTCCCTTATCAAAAAGAAAAAGGTCGCAATCATCGGTTATGGCTCGCAAGGTCACGCACATGCCAACAACCTGCAGGACTCCGGAGTTAAAGTGGTGGTTGGTCTGCGCAAGGATGGCGCTTCGTGGAACAAGGCCAAAAAAGCCGGGCTGGCAGTGAAAGACGTAGCCGAAGCTGTCAAGGGCGCGGATGTGGTGATGATGCTGGTGCCGGATGAACAACAGCCGGAGGTGTATCGCAACGACATTGAGCCTAATCTGAAAAAAGGTGCGGTGCTGGCGTTTGCCCACGGCTTCAATGTCCATTACGGCCAG
>JANMKH010000383.1:0-3262 GCA_031371965.1 Sulfuriferula sp. | reverse complement strand
GTCGCCATTCGACGCCGCCCATGACACCGTTTCAACCATCTGGGGGCGTTCTATCTTGAGCAGATGATCGAATTCGGCCTTGAGCAACGCATAGCCGCGCGGGGTCATGTAGTTATTGGCGCCTGGCGGGAGTTGCGGATCGGCCACAATCTCTTCATCGTCAGCATCAGATTCTTTGGTAAAAGCTTTGCTCATGGCGAATAGTCCGTGCACAATTTCAAAATACGCGCCTGTGGCGTCTGTTCTTATGAATCCTTCCCTGCGTTCTATACTGAACCGTTCCCGGATTTATTATTCTAATCTTTTGTGAGGTGGCATTCAGTGACGTATCGATTATGCAATAACAACCCTGATGGGCTTATTGGGCGGATATATTTTCACCCCCAACCACTCCATTAATCGATTGAACGCTTTGCAAGAGAGCAGGATGGCACAAGTGGTTCCCTATAAATTTCCATCAATGAAAGGAAGCATCATGAAACTGCAAAAATCCTTCGTAATGGCCGCCGCATTGGCCCTTGCTTTGCCGTTAGCCTATGCGGACAATTCAACAAATTACGTCAACGGCGGAATTGGTGACGAAGGGATGGCGATGATGCACGGCGTCGCCAATGAATATCCGCTGCACATCGTATTTTCTGAAGGCAAGGACGGCGCATTCCTCGCTGACGTTCCGGTGACCATTCTGGATAAACACCACGAGGCGGTAGTTGAACTGCCCGATGCCGGCCCGATGCTGTATGTGCGCCTGCCCCAAGGAAAATATGTAATAAACGTGGAGCATAAAGGCGTGAAGCAATCCAGGAGCGTGACGCTGGATGGAAAACATAGCAAGAGTCTGATCATGCATTGGGCTGGCACGTCGCAGGAATAATTGCCTGAAATACCGCGTCAATATCCGGCTATGAAAACAAGGTGAAGCTGGCCGATAAGCCGGGTTTTGTCGTGGACAGTCATTCCTCTAGGCCGCCGGTTACCCGACGGCTCAAGCAGCCTACCCGCAGACTCAGCGAGCCGCTTCATCGCCTGCCTATTTGGCCTTGCTCCGGATGGAGGTTACCGCGTTTCACTCCGGACTAAACCGGCTCGTCTCTGTGGCCCTGTTCCTCGCCTCACGGCGGCCGGCCATTAACCGGCATCCTGCTCTGTGGAGCCCGGACTTTCCTCCCCCCCGGTTGCCCGAGGCGGCGACTGTCTGGCCAGCTTCCCCGCCATTCTATCATCATCAACCCAGTCTATATCCTTGACATAAATAGATTTATTACCTAGAAAAAGACCATGATGGCGCGCCACCTGCGTCGTCCTCCCACCCCCAATACGGGGCTACAGATGTCCAATTTCTTGCAAGGAGAGTGCGATGAGACGCAGACTCTATTTCACGGTGCCGGATACTGCCAGCGCCCAGCAGATGGTCAATGATTTATTACTGGCGCGAATTGACGAGGGCCACATGCACGTCCTCGCCCGCGACGGCATCCCGCTCGACGGCTTGCACGAAGCCTCTATCCTGCAAAAAAGTGACCTTATACACGGCATGGAAAGCGGTCTGGTCATAGGCGGCATTGCCGGTATTCTGGCCGGTATCGTGGGGATATTATTTCCTCCCGCAGGTGTCGATTTGAGGCTGGTCACTATTCTGGTGACCGCGCTGGTGGGTGCCGCATTCGGTGCCTGGGTGTCGAGCATGATTGCCAGCTCCGTTCCAAATTCCAGGCTCAAGACTTACGAAAAAGCGATTGAGCAGGGACGCATCCTGATGATGGTCGACGTTCCCAGCGGACGCGTAGATGATATTCGCAAACTCATCGCAAGCCGTCATCCTGAGGCCAGCACCAGCAATATGGAGCCTACCATCCCCGCTTTTCCCTGATTCAAACAGGGGAAAGCGCCTATTGCGCTGGCCTGCGGGGTTTATGCCCCGCGGGATTGGTGGATATGCCCCGCCTTCTCCAACAAAGACAAATTTTAACAAGTAGTTTCAATAAGTTAATCTCTGGCACGGCAATTGTATGCAGAACGGCAAGGACATTGTTTTTGCCGGAGAACATCATGCACACTTTTGCCTGTCGCCCGCTTGTTATCACCCTGCTGTTGGGTAGTGCATTGACGCGCGCCTGGGGTGCAGAGGCTCCAGTAGTGCAACAGATATCCACGGCGCCCAGCCCCGCTTTAAGTATTGAACAGCAACATCGACTGTCAGATATTGCGGTCAAAGCGTTACAGCAGATTGCTGCGGCCCGTGAAGACATTGCTCTGCGCAATGCCGCCAGTGCTCACCAAGCGCTGGACCATGCCGGCAACTTGCTCGCCAGCTTACAAACCAGCCTGCCTGTCACACGCGTCTCCGATCACGTCTGGAACGCGCAAAAAAACCCGGAATACGACAACAGTGCGCGCGTGCTACCTGATTTGATACCGATTTACGCCGACCTGCATACGTTACAAGACTTCATTCCGGCACAGCAGGTTCCGGCGCATCCGGACAAAGCGCGCAGTCACCTGCAGCAAGGCCTTAAACAGCCTGGTACTAATGAGTTACGCGCCACGGATGCCGCGCTGATTTATGCCGAGGCTGACCTGCCACTGGCGCATACGCGTCGCACCGTGGATACCGCACGTCATGCGCTGGACCAGCGGAATTGGCAACGTGCCGACCACGCACTCAAAAATGCCGAGGGCGGCGTCGTATTCATGTCGGTGAGCGTAAACGAGCCTTTCGCCGCAGGCCGCCAATCATTATTGCAAACCACCCGCCTGCTTGCAGCGGGTGAAACCGCCAAAGCCCGGCTCGAACTGCAACGCGCGCGCAGCTACCTGCAACGCGCCGCGCAAACAACAGATAACGTAGCCAAGGCCGATGCCAACCGACTGCTGCAGGATGCTGACCAGCTCGACGCGCACATCCAGAACAACGACGCCAATCGGGTCAATGACGCGCAAACCTTGTGGTACAGGACAGCCGCACTGGCCGAACGATCCAGCGCTTATCTGGGCAATGAATGGGCCAGCGTAATACACGACCAGCCGATCAAATCCAGGCTCATCGAAGCCCGTCTCACGTTACGCGATGCGGCCATTGATCAATTTACCGCACACCAGCCAGCGGCCGCCGGGAATGCGCTGGCGCGCGCGCAAAGCTACCTCAGCCAGGCGTTGGAAATCGCGCGTACCGATAACCAGCCGCAAACCGAAATACGCGGTGTGCAACAACATGTCGCCCGGCTGGCGGCTCTGCCCCCGGCACAACGCAGCCAGGACCAGT
>JANMKH010000360.1:0-2431 GCA_031371965.1 Sulfuriferula sp. | reverse complement strand
CGGCATTGCCCGAACTTGAACCGCCTTTCCACGTTTCGGCAGCTATCGCGAAAATCTTTAATCCTGGAGTCATGTAGGTTGGGTTAGCAAGGGCATGAGACAGGATTAACAGGATTTTTTGCAGGATTGACAGGAATACCCCCTTGAACCTAAAAACGGCGATTTATCCACGAAAAACACGAAAGACACGAAAAACACGAAAGACACGAAATAAATCAATACATTGCATTAATTTAAGTCATTCACCCATTGGGTGATGATCTACAGCTTGTTATCTCTTTGAATATTTTCGTGCTTTTTGTGTTTTTCGTGGACCAACTGCTTTTTCTAGGTTGAATGCTGCCGTTGTTTTTTCCTGATATTCCTATTAATCCTGTCCATGTTCAGGTTCTGTTGGGTTATGGCGCAAAAAGCCGCGCCTAACCCAACCTACACATCTGCGACGTATGTTGCGTAGATGCTAATCCGCGGCTACCGCGCGGTTTTTGCCGGCTTTCTTGGCTTGATACAGTGCCGTGTCGGCACGCTTTAACACTGATTTGGGATCTTCATCGGGGGCGCTTAATGCGACACCGGCGCTGAAAGTGATCAGCAGGCGCTGGTTGTTGTGGATAAAGATGCGCTTGGTGAGTTCTTTTTTCAGGCGCGCCACGACCAGCATGGCATCCTCGATGGAAGTGTCTGGCAGCACGACCAGAAACTCCTCCCCGCCAAAGCGGCCGATGACATCCATGGTGCGCAGCGTTTCTTTGACGATTTTCACCACATGTATTAACGCCTCGTCACCTGCGACATGGCCATGGGTGTCATTGAGGTGTTTGAAATCATCCATATCCAGTAGTGCGACGCAAAGCGGGGAATTGCGACGTTTGGCGCGCGCCTGTTCGCGTTCGAACACATCATCCAGTCCGCGCCGGTTGAGGCTGCCGGTCAGTTGGTCTTCGCGCGCGAGTTCGCTCATTTGGGCGAGTTGGGATTCCAGCACGTGGATTTTAGCCTCGGCATCCAGTGCTTTCTGACGTGCCACCACCATTTCATCGCGCGAATTCAGAGCGTCTGTCTGCACCGTGCGCGTATCGCGCATGACATCGTCCAATACTGAATTGAGTTCGCTGATGCTGCCAGCCTGGGCGATTTTCTGGGAATAGGTGTCCATTTTTTCATGATAATCGCCAGTGCTGGCGGCGACCGCATTCAAGCGATCAATGAAAATCGTGACCATGTTTCTGACCGTAATCTTGGCTTCCGCCAGGCTGCTCTTCAGCGTGCCCTGTTTATAGATGACTTCCTTGAGGCTGCGCGTGGCATCTTCCAGTGCATGATGATTGATCGGGCCGGCGATGAGCTTGTGCACCACATCGACTTGACCGCGCATCCAGCTATCCTCTTCCAGCAGATCGCGCACGTTATCCAGCAGGAGCCGGAACAGGCGCAGCAGCAATTCCTGTTGTTCGGCGACGTCGCCGCTGCGCAGTTCGATACGGAAACACAATTGCTTCAGACGGCTTGCGGCATCGTTGAGTGCCTCTTCGGTTTGCGCTTCTTTTATTGCACTGGACAGAGATTCGGATTCGGCAGCGAGTTCCGGCGTGCCGGCGAGAAGGGAAGCGACTCCCAAAGTCAGGGTGCGCGTGAGTAACTCACGTAGTAGCCGAACTTGTTGATTGTCGTCAGCGGGTAAATACACCGGCGCGCTGGCGATCGGAGGAGACTTCTTGATGCGTTTTTCTATGAGTTGGGAGAGACCTTCCCCATATTCTTGCCAATCACGGGTCTCCAGGGCGCGATTAAAGCGGGTGCCGAATTCAGCTGCCTCGCCGCGTGTGCGCACCAGATTCCTGGCAAAATCGGCGAGAATGGTTTCCGCATCAGGGTTTGCCGAGATGCCGGCGATTTCATTGTAGGCAGTGCGATAAGCATCCGGAGTCGGCGCTGTACGCTGCAACGCCAGACGACGGAAGGCTTCCCGGGCAATATCGGGGGCATTCTGTGGCGGTGCGGAGGCGTCTTTCATGGAGGTCGCCAGCGTGGGTGCTGGATGGTTTCTGATTCTGTACATATTAGGCGCGTTCAACTTTAGCCAATCAGGTGATTAGTGGCGGAAATGTTCGCTATTTCAGGGTTTAACCCAGTGTTGACGGATTTCCCCCGGATAAATCTGGAAAAGCAGTTGAAGCCACAGAGAACACAGAGGCCACAGAGTGGACGTGGGTTTGAGAGATTGCTTTTCTGCTGACGGGTGAGTCTGGAAAGGGTAGCAATACATTGCTTTTGCGAGTTGGGCAGTTGGTCCACGAAAGACACAAAAAGCACGAAATGGGGTAAGCAGGCATTTCGCAGTAAGGCGAAAGCTCGCAATATATTCAAAGAAATAACAACCTGTAGATCATCACTCCAAGGGTGAATGACTTATCAATGCAATATATTGATT
>JANMKH010000335.1:0-1549 GCA_031371965.1 Sulfuriferula sp. | reverse complement strand
GGGCGTGCTAACTTATCCAGACTACTTGATTTTCAACGCCGCCTGCAAGCGGCGCGTGCCAGCGTCCAGCATCCACTGGCTGCGCAGATGGTGCTGGAAGATTTGCTGCTGGAATATGCAGGGCTATTTGAATGAATGGAGCAATGCCATGAGCAATGCAGCGGATAAAACTGCTATCGCCCGTCCCGGGGTACTGTCTCTGAGTATCAAGGAAAAAACCGCACTATTCGCTGCTTATATGCCCTTTCTCAAGGGAGGAGGAATATTTATTCCAACCACCAAACAATACAAATTGGGCGATGAAGTATTCATGTTGCTGACGCTGATGGAAGACCCAAATAAAATCCCGGTCGCAGGTAAAGTGGTGTGGATTACGCCATCGGGTGCTCATGGTGGCAAGACACAAGGTATAGGGGTGCAATTCGACAAGAATGAGAGTGGCGTCGCTGCGCGTAACAAAGTGGAAGGCTTGCTGGGCGGATCACTCAAATCGGCGCGTCAGACCCATACCATGTAAATCTGTTTACCCGCATATCCCATCAGGCTGCTGCGTGCAGCCTGCTTTTTTTGGATCCAGTTCATGTTTGTTGACTCGCATTGTCATATTAATTTCCCCGGTTTGGCTGAACAGCAGACAGCCATCCTTGCGCGCATGAAGGAGGCTGCAGTCACTCATGCGCTGTGTGTCAGCGTGAATCTGGAGGATTTTCCGCAGGTATTGGCGATGGCTGAAAGCCTGCCAAATGTGTATGCCTCTGTTGGCGTGCATCCCGATCATGAAGGTATCGAAGAGCCCAGTGTGGTAGGTCTGGTGGAGTTGGCGGCGCATCCAAGAATTGTGGCGATTGGAGAAACCGGGCTGGATTATTTTCGGCTTACTGGGGATCTGGAATGGCAGCGTGAACGTTTTCGCACCCATATTCGTGCAGCAAAGCAGGCTTGCAAACCTCTGATTATTCACACTCGTGCGGCAGCGGAGGACACCTTGCGCATTATGGCGGAGGAGGGGGCAGCAGAAATCGGCGGGGTGATGCATTGCTTTACCGAGAGTCTGGAAGTTGCACAACAGGCGATCGCGATGGGGTTTTACATTTCATTTTCCGGCATCGTTACATTCAAGAATGCGCTGGCATTAAAACAGGTAGCGCAGACCATTCCTCTGGAACAGATGCTGATCGAAACGGATTCGCCTTATCTGGCGCCCGTGCCGCATCGAGGCGAGACCAATGAGCCCGCTTTTGTGCGCCGTGTTGCTGAAGAAATTGCGCGGCTGCGGGGAATTTCGGTAGAAGAAGTGGGTGAAATGACCAGCCGCAATTTTTTCCGTTTGTTCAAGGCTGCGGCGTGATCAGCGACCTCGCGCGAGCATTTATAGACGCGGCTCGCAGCCTGTTGCATCCAAAAATGCTGGCTATCGTTCTGTGGCCCATGGCGCTGTCATTGGTGCTGTGGGGGGTATTGGCGTGGTTTTTCTGGGATAACTGGATCAACTTGCTCGGCCACTGGTTGCAGCCAGCGCAGGAGTTTCTTAACCAACACGATTTTGTCT
>JANMKH010000033.1:0-5938 GCA_031371965.1 Sulfuriferula sp. | reverse complement strand
TTTCGCGCTGCCGCATTCATTATTGGGGTGATATCGACACCCACGGCTTCGCGATCCTTGATCAGCTACGCCGCCAGTTCGACCATGTGGAGTCGTTTCTGATGGACCGCGACACTTTGCTGGCATTCGAATCGCTATGGGTTGAGGAAGAGCAACAGACGCTGCGCGACCTGCCCAGGCTGAACCCCGAGGAAAGGGCGCTCTACGATGATTTGCGCGACAACCGCATACGCAAGAAGCTGCGTCTTGAGCAAGAAAGGATCGGCTTCGGCTGGGTGGAGTCCGCGTTATCGGCGCTCACGTAGATTCAACCCATCCTGGCTGGTCTCAAGCAGGCGGTTTGATGCCTTGCCGCCATCGCCGTCTGGCAACAACACGCACGGCGGATAAAGCCTGACAGACGCCTAGCCGCCGTGGGTGATTTTTGTTAAGTTCACAGGATATTTTTTTGGAAAACTATCATGAATTTTTGCAGTGAATGCGGCAGTGGGGTGATCCACACCATCCCCGACGGCGATAACCGCCTGCGCCATGTGTGTGTCCAGTGCAATACGATCCATTACCAGAATCCGAAAATGGTGGTGGGCTGTCTGCCCGAATGGGAAGACAAAATTCTGCTATGCAAGCGCGCAATCGAGCCGCAATACGGGCTATGGACGCTACCCGCCGGATTCATGGAGAACAACGAAACCACCCAGCAGGGAGCCTTGCGCGAGACCATGGAAGAGGCGGGCGCCCGAGTTGAGATCGAACACCTGTTCACGCTCTACAACCTGCCGTATATCAGTCAGGTGTACCTGATGTTCCGTGCGCGTTTGCTTGATCTGGATTTCGCGTCGGGCCCGGAAAGCCTGGAAGTCAGGCTATTCAGCGAGGACGAGATTCCCTGGGATCAAATTGCGTTCCGCACCATCGAACAAACCTTGCGGCTGTATTTTGCCGACCGTCGCAAGGGTGCATTCGACTTTCATATCGGAGATATTGAACGCAGGAATCGATAAGGCAGGGGTGGCAGCAATTACGCAAACTGGATGATAGGGGCGTGAATTGGCCGAGAAGTTTGGACAAAGAAAAGAATCAACCACTGATCTCTCTTATTTAAGCATTGATTGCGCATTGTCTAACTGGCCCCGAGGGGGAAACGGATGGAAAAAACGTTATCTTGTTTTTGTTTTCTCCGCCTTTTTTTGAAAGATACATAGCTGAGTCGGCCTGACAAAGCAGATCTTCGGCCGAGATGCATTCACCTTCCATGCCGGAAAATATTGCAATCCCTACGCTTGCGGAAACCCCATATTCCTGAGAATTGTGAACTTTTTGATCATCCGCTGAAGTATTCTTTCTGTGTACATCAGAAGAAATTCTCGTAGCCTCGACTTCAGTAATGATTGTCTCCGCAAGGATGGATGCATCCGAAGGCGTTTTCAGCCCTTCTGCAAGGACGATAAATTCATCGCCCCCCAGACGGATAAACGTGTCGCCTTTCCGGAGACGCTCCCCCACCTTTTTAGCAATACTCTGGAGCAAGCGATCACCCGCAGCATGTCCGGCTTCGTCATTGACATCCTTGAAGCCATCCAGATCCAGGTAAATGAGAGCCATGCATTGCTGGTGTCTACTGGTGCGCGCCATGGCGGCAGTGACACGCATCTCAAGTTCCCGCCTGTTCAATAAACCCGTCAACGAGTCATGCGAGACGATGTGGGCGAGCTCTTTTTGCGTATCCTCAAGCGTCCTGATTAACTTCGCCACGTAAGGAGGAATCAAATTCAAGCCAATAATCACCCCGACGCCGACCGTCCACATCTCGCGCCAATAAGGTGAAAATATAATCACACTCGTGAATCCTAGCGTGCCTACCAGGTTGGACAAATACATGTATTTACTGCCGTATCGAATTCCATTACCGATAGAAACCCATAGGGCAACAAAATGGAAATAGGAAGCTGATTCACCTCCCAGGATGGCAATTCCGGCAACAAAGGATTGATCGGCGAATATCGCAAAAATCTTCCTTGGGTGATGGTGTGCGTCAGGCTGTAATCTGATCCAGAAATATTGTCCGACGGCAAACACATAGTAGACCGCCATCAGGATTAGCCCAGGCCGATGGATGGTATGTTGGAAGGAATTGATAAACAGCATTAACAAAAAAATGCTGCTGGTCATTATCAGGCGGACCGACGACTGGGTGCGCTCATGATCACTTGTTATTGCACCTGATCCGGATTTTTCATTCAGCATGACGAGTTACCGAAAGGGGGAGTAATTCCAGGGTATGTGGCGTGAATGATTGAATATTTGGCAGTTCTCCTGGCTTTTTTTTTCGGTTTTAACATGTCTTGTTAAGCACGTTGGCCTGCTCCAGGCTACTCATTTCGACATGGCACCGTGTCAGGATGTTGAAGTTCAGCAACAGCCAGTCGTGGCTGCGACCCTGCTCATGGGTGATACGGACTCTGTAAATATAATTTCCGTCCAGCATGTCATAAATCTGTGCGGGGGCGATACTCATATCACCGACTACCAGTGCGCTACTGAATCTGCGCCCGTCCTGTGCGGGCAGGAAAATACAGGGCGTTGACACACAATCCTCGGGTGGATCGATCAAGCTGAAAATGCTTTCCGACATCAGATGATCCACACCATGCAAGGCCACCACTCTGGGTGCTGTACCAAGTCGTTCTGCACCAAGCTTGATCGGATGGCCTAGTTGCGTATCAATCCAGCGTACCGCGGCGAGTACCCAAGGTTGCGTTTTTACCTCGGTACGCAGACTGATCAAGGTGCCGTGATCGGGGATGGTGGCGGGGGTACCATAATGGGTCAAGCCATAGCCGTCTTCACCTTCGTCCTGCATGATCCAGGACTCAAATTGCGCAGCTCCCGTGCTGTCTGTTCCGCTCAGAGTTTGCAGCACATGTTCGAAACCGCATACCAGTAAGGCTGCCGTGTTTTGCTCCAGGCGCGGCGCGTGGCGTTGCGGTCCGCTGCGATTAAGAATGGCGCGGATGTCATCCAGTAGCCCGGGCACATCGGCTTCATTTTTGATACCGTCGAGCGGGCTCGGAGGAGGGTTGATCAATTGCGCGCGGGTGATTTCAAGCGCGGTCAGCACGCCTTGCAGCGACCAGTAACGTAGCGCGTTGCCTTCAACTGGTTGGTCGCCGATAGGATGCAGCGGCGCACAACCAGCCAAATCGAGCCAGTGTGTGTGAACTTGCCTATCAAGCTGCTGAGCTGATTGTAACTGACGGCACCAGGTATGGATCCAGTGTGCGGCCAACTCAATTTTCCAGGGGCATAGCCCGATCGGATTTATCAGGTTGAGCAGCAGGATGTGGGCATATATATGAGCGCAGCTGGCTTCGGTGTTGTTGCCGAGTTTCAGACTTCGCTCGGCAAAGCCGTTGCATTCAGCAATGGCATAGAGCGCATGTACATTGCGCCAGGCATCCGCCGTGGGTGTTTCATAGCGCATGTAGCGCCACTGGATCAGCTTGCCCTGATAGTGCAAGGCGAGCAGTGTAATCGTGGGTAGTTGCTGATTCAGAACGGGCTGGTTGCGGGTGGCGGCCTTGACGAAGCTTTGGTAAGCCAGTGCAAGTTGCCAGTAAAAAGCAAAAATTTCCTGCCACAGTGATTTTCCCGCGTAGCGGAAGGCCGTCTGATTTTTCAGATATTGCGTCACCATGCCTTCTTGCAGTGCGCCGCCAGCATGGCGCAGCACCGCGAGGATGTGAAGTCTGCGCTCATCCAGTTCGTTACCGGACAGGTTGAACTGGTTGAGTGCCTCCACCACCATTTGATGGGCTTCGTATTCGTGCTGAAACTGCAGCTGCTCCACCCAGCGCCGCGTGCTATGCAGGGTCGTGAAAGGCGAACGCTCATGGCGAGATCCTGGCAGCCATTTTTGGAATATTTTTGTGAATGAGCTCATCGCAATGCGGCTAATGGGTTATTTCCCGTAATTCAGCACGATATGTGCCAGCCAAGGAATTAATGGCAACGCCGGCGAAGGCTTGAATGCAGGGCGCCTGATGTCAGGCGGGCTAAGGAATGGGGCGAAACCCGGACACTGATGTCGGGATGCCGACATCAGTCAATGTAGTGTCAGGCGGCTAACCCGAAAACAGGATCTGGTTTGCCGATGTGATAGCCTTGGGCGAAATCCACGCCATAATCGCGCAACAATTGGACAATCTCGGCGTTTTCGACGAATTCTGCCACGGTTTTTTTGCCAAAGCCGTGTGCTGCCTGTACCAGGGCTTTGACGAACAACTGGTCATCCATATTGGTGGCGAGATTGCGGATGAAAGAGCCGTCGATCTTGACGTACTCGACCGGGAGCTGCTTCAGATAATCGAACGAGGCAAATCCTACGCCAAAATCATCCAGACTGAATGCACACCCGAGTGCGATGACTTTTTCCATCAGCGCACGTGCCGAGGCCAGATCTTCCACAGCGGCCGTTTCAGTAATCTCAAAGATCAGGCCTGCCGGGTTGATGCCTGAGCTATTCAACTCATCCTGCAGCAATTCCAGCCAGTGCGGGTTGCTGAAACTGCGCCCGGAGAGGTTGACTGAAAGTTTAATGTGCGGGGTCTTTCGTTGTAGTTTGGATAATGCGTTTATTGCTTTTTGCAGAACCAGACGATCAATCCCCCGGATCAGGCCCGTGGTTTCGGCAACGTTGATAAACTCTGCCGGCATATATAGATCACCGGTGGGGTTGCGCATGCGTACCAGCGCTTCGTAATGACTCACATGGTTGTCGGATAATGCCAGTATGGGCTGGAAATACAGCTCGAATTGATCGTCTGCCAGCGCTTGCTCGATTTTGTCCACCCAGTACACACGATTGAGCACACGCTCCATCAGGCCTTCGTCCGGGGCATACAGGTGCAAGTTGCCACGACCGCTCTCCTTGGCGCGGAACAGCGCCAGATCGGCATTGGCCAACAACTCCTGGGCGACTGTGCCGTGTTCGGGAAACAGAGCGATCCCGATACACGCCGAAACCTTGTGGCTGAGGGGAACTTCTGCCAGCGTAATCATGGATAAACTGTGCTGGATATGGCGTGCCAACTGCATTGCGTGCGACGCGTCAAGGTGGTTGAAAAATACGCCGAAATCATCGCCGCCCAGCCTGCCAATCAATGCGGGTGCGGGAAGCAAGCCCTGTAACTGGCTCGCTACAGCGTGTAAAACCTGATCCCCTGCGTCGTGTCCAGTGGTGTCGTTGAGCGACTTGAATTCATCCAGATCAAGATAGATCAGTGCTGCACTGGATTGCGTATCAATGTGCGACAGGATTCCCTGGAGCGCTTCCTGAAAGCGGTGACGGTTGTACAGGCCAGTCAGTGCGTCGTATTCAGTCAGATAGCTGGCCTGTTTTTCGACCCGGTGAAGCTCGGTGATATCCAGACCTACCGATAAAATAGCTGCTTCATCAGGGTTTTCAGCGCCAAGCGATGAATGTATCCAAACCACATCGAGCGACTCGCCATTCTTGCAGCGCAGCGCAGTTTCCTCACGCAAACTGGCACCGTCGGAATGCAATAATTCAGCCAGTTTGTGGCGGGTATTGGTTGCCTGCTGCGGCAAGCTGAAATGATCGGTCAGGTTCGTACCGCGCAGCTCCCTGTAGTCCAGGCCGGTCAAAGCCAGCACATAGGCGTTCGCCATCAGAATACGACCCTGACGGTCTTGAGTAATAATGATCATTTGGGCGGTATCCAGCAAACCGGAGACAAAATCGCGTTCGCGCGAGAGTTGTCGTACCAGTTTATCGAGCTCATTGCTGTGCGAACGGTTTTTTTCCTGCAGGTCTTCCAGGTGGTCAGCCAGATCAAGAGCGCCGGCGTCCAGCGTGTCGATTTCATCAGTAATCGCATTTGGCCGGTGGGTTTTCTCCAGCCGGGAACGTACTGTCTCG
>JANMKH010000030.1:0-2125 GCA_031371965.1 Sulfuriferula sp. | reverse complement strand
CGATCTCGATATGCAGGAAGAAACCGTGCAGATCAAAGCCGGTGCCGTGGTATGGGCGACCGGCTGGCAGCCCTACGACGCCAACAAGATTCAGCCTTACGGCTACGACCGTTTCAAGAATGTGATTACCAGCGTCGAGTTTGAGCGCCTGGCTGATCCGCATGGCCCCACCGGCGGCAAGATTTTGCGTCCGTCGGATGGCAAGGAAGCGAAGAATGTCGCCTTCATTCAGTGCGCAGGTTCGCGTGACGAAAATCACCTGCGCCACTGCTCGCGCATTTGCTGCATGGCCTCGCTCAAGCAGACCAACTATGTGCAGGAACGGTATGGCGATGAGGGCAAGTCGACCATTTACTATATCGATATCCGCGCCATTGATCGTTTCGAGGATTTTTACGCCAAGGTGCAGGCCAATCCCAACGTCAGTTTCATCAAATCCAAAGTGGCCAAGGTCACCCAGGACGACGCCAGCGGCGATGTGATCCTGCACGGTGTGAACACCGAAGGCTATCACCGTTATGCTACCCCGCACGACCTGTGCGTGCTGGCGGTGGGCATGGAACCGTCGGTGAAGGGCGCCAATATTCCGGCAGAAATTCTTGCCGATTCCAGCGGTTTTATCGAGGCTGATCCAGCCAACGGTGCGTTCTTTGGCGCAGGGTGTGCGTCCAACGCGCTGGATGTGAATCGCTCGGTGCAATCGGCCACAGCGGCGGCGTTGCGGGCGATTCAAGTGGTCAACAGAGTGGCAAAGGCGGAGGTTTAAAACATGGCCGTAGAGAAAAAAGTCGCCGCGTATATCTGCCAGGGTTGTGGTCTGGGCGAACGCCTGGATACGGATGCGCTGGTCGATGTGGTGAAAAAAGAAGGCAAAATCCAGCAAGTCAAACCACATCCCTTCCTGTGCAGCAGCGAAGGCGTGGCGATGATCCAGAACGACATCGATAACGATGGCGTGAGCCATATCATGATCGGCGCGTGTTCGCGCCGCGCCAAGACCGATGCGTTCAACTTCCCCGAAGTGGCCATGGCCCGCGCCAACCTGCGCGAAGGCGTGATCTGGATTCGTCCCGATACTGAGGAAGCGCGTGAAACCACCCAGGAAATGGCTGAAGACTACCTGCGCATGGGTAGCGCAGAAATCAAGGCCATGCGCCAGCCTGAGGGCAACCCGAATACCGGCACCAGCCGGACTCTGCTGGTAGTGGGCGGCGGTATCACCGGCATGACGGCAGCGCTGGAAGCGGCCAAAACCGGCTATCCCGTGGTGCTGGTGGAAAAATCCGGCCAGCTCGGCGGCTGGGCCGCCAAATTGCACATGCGTGTACCTTCGCACGAGCCCTACAAAGCGCCTGTGGATAATGGCGTGGCGGGTATGGTATCGGCCATTGAGGCCGATCCCAACATCAAGGTTTACCTGAATGCAACACTCGCTAAAACCAGCGGCGCACCGGGACGTTTCCAGGCGGAAATTGCCACTGAATCCGGCAGCACAGCGACCGAAGACGTAGGCGCGATTGTTCAGGCGACCGGCTTTACGCTCTACGACGCCAACAAGCTACCCGAGCTTGGTTATGGCGCATCGCCGAATGTGGTGGACCAGGGCGGTCTGGAACAGTTGGCTCGGGAAGCCGCCGAGCGCGGCGGTCCGATCCTGCGCCCGTCCGACGGCCAGCCGGTGAAGTCGGTGGTGTTCGTGCAATGCGCCGGTCAGCGCGATGCCAGCGGTACGCATCTGGCCTACTGCTCCGGCCATTGCTGCAATACCAGCATCAAGCAGGCGATGTACTTCAAGGATGACAACGCCGACATCGACACCACGGTGCTCTACACCGACCTGCGCACACCCGGCAACGGCGAGGATTTCTATCGCAGCGCACAGGAAAAAGGCGTGACGTTCACCAAGGGTAAAGTGGCTTCGGTGGAACCCGCCGGCAATACCTGCAAAGTGAATTTCCACGACCTGATTCTGGGTGACGAAAACGCCAGCATAGAAAACGCAGACCTGGTGGTGCTTGCCACCGGCCAGGTACCTAACTCGGGCGTTAACATCGATTTCAAGGCGGTGGAAGGTGAAGAGGCCGCCGCCGAAGTGGAGAAAAAAACCATCTCCATCCTCAACCTG
>JANMKH010000281.1:0-3006 GCA_031371965.1 Sulfuriferula sp. | reverse complement strand
GTGAGTAAAAATTCGGGGTCGAGTTTAGCGATGTAGCATTTCGCCAGCATGGGCTGACCGGGGGTTGCCCGGCGGCAAGTCACGTTCTCTTGTTTGCCCAAGAGAACGTAACCAAAGAGAAGGGCACCCCACTGCACCGCTTCGCGAGTATCCTCTGTGTCGAGAAATAGAAGTCCTGATGCGGGTTTTCTCTGTGCCCTCTGTGTGCTCTGTGGCTTGAATTGTTTTTCTGCATCAGGTCGTGATTGCTGACCATTTATGCATCAAACAAGCCAATTTATCCGACTGATCAGTGCGTTCCAAGGTTAACTCCGGTTCGGATCTTCCGAAATGCCCATAGGCCGCAGTCTGCCGGTAGATGGGTCGACGTAAATCGAGGCTGTCGATGATGCCGCGCGGGGTGAGTTCAAAGCTGTTGCGCACCATGCTTTCCAGCTTTTCATCGGGCACGGCGCCGGTGCCATAGGTTTCAATCAGCAGGGAGACCGGTTCGGCCACGCCGATGGCATACGCCAACTGCACCAGACAACGCCTGGCATAGCCCGCCGCGACGAGGTTTTTGGCGATGTAGCGGGCCATGTAGGCCGCCGAGCGATCCACCTTGGTGGGGTCTTTACCGGAAAATGCGCCGCCGCCGTGAGGGCAGGAGCCGCCATAGGTATCGACGATGATCTTGCGGCCGGTGAGGCCGGTGTCGCCATTCGGGCCGCCAATCTCGAACGGGCCGGCGGGATTGACCCACAGCTTGAAACTTGGTGAGCGCAGTTCCATCGGCACCAGCGGGTCGATGATTTCGCGCGTAATTTCCTGCGTGACCCAGGCAGGGTCGAGGTCGCGTTCGATCTGGGTGGAGATGACGACGTTCTCGATACCTGTCACGCGCTGGCCTTCATAGGCGACGGTCACCTGGCTTTTTGCATCGGGACGCAACCAGGGCAGGGCTCCGGATTTGCGCAGTTCGGCTTGCTGCTTCACCAGACGATGGGCGAGCCAGATGGGGTATGGCATCAGGTCGGGGGTTTCGTCGCAGGCATAACCGAACATCAGCCCCTGGTCGCCCGCACCGATGTCGCCACCCACCAGCGTAATGCCTTTATGAATCTGGATCGACTGGTGATTGAAGCGCACCTGCACTTCGCAGGTGTTGGGGTCGATGCCGGTTTCGGCATCGCGATAGCCGATGTCGCGCAGCACCTGGCGGGCGATTTCCTCGGCGCGATTTTGAATCTCTTGCTGAACAGTTCCTTGCGGACGGTTTTGAATTCGCCGGCAATCACCACCAGGTTATCGGCCACGAAGGTTTCACAGGCCACTTTGGCCTCGGGTTCTTCGGCCAGAAAGGCATCCAGTATGGCGTCCGAAATCTGATCGGCGATCTTGTCCGGATGGCCTTCAGCAACGGATTCGGAGGTAAACAGATGGCGCCGGTTATTCATGGTTGATTTCCTTTGGTTGCGTATTAATCGTGAAAAAATCTTTTGCCACAGAGAACACAGAGATGAAGCGAGTTCAAGCTGATTTTTGAATGTTAAACAACGAAGAGTTGCCCATCCCCTGCGACCTTCATTACCTCTGTGTTCTCTGTGTCCTCTGTGGCGAGCCTTCGGTTTTGTGAATCCCGGCGTTCAACGAACTGCGAGGCGCCACAGCGATGTCAGTTCAGCTGCGCGCGCCGCATGCAGCGGGTCGGTTTCGTCGGTGCTGCGGGGATGGGTCGGTTTTACGTCCGTGCGCCCCAAGACCTTCAAGCCGGCTGTATCGATCATTGCCAGCAAGGCTACGCGTGAGCGTAATCCCAGATGCTCGGCCAGATCCGACAGTATCAGCCAGCCTTCGCCGCCCCGCTCCAGATGCGCGGCCAGGCCATCCAAAAAGCCCCGCAGCATACGGCTGTCCGGGTCGTAAATCGCATGTTCGATGGGTGAGTTTGCGCGCGCTGGCAGCCACGGCGGGTTGCAGAGGATGAGCGGCGCGCGCCCTTCCGGAAAAAGATTGGCCTGAACAATTTCCACCTGTCCCAGTAGTCCGAGCCGGTCGATATTCTCACGCGCGCAGGCCAACGCGCGCGGATCCTGATCCGTGGCGACGATGTGCTTGACGCCTCTGCGTGCCAGCAGCGCAGCCAGCACACCTGTTCCCGTGCCAATGTCGAAGGCCAGTTCCAGTGACGGCAAGGCTGCCTTGGCTACCAGTTCGATGTACTCGCCCCGCACCGGTGAAAACACAGCGTAGTGGGGGTGAATGCGAGCGCCGAGCGCGGGGATTTCAACGCCTTTTTTGCGCCACTCGTGGGCACCGATCATGCCGAGCAACTCGCGCAGCGATACGACCGATGGCTCCACGCCTGCACCATACGCTTCGGTGCAAGCCTGCCGCACATCGGGTGCGCGGCGCAAGGGAATGCTGTAATCGACATCCAATGGCAGCAACAGCATCCCCAGTGTGCGGGCACGATGGGACTGGAACTGGCGATGGAAATTGAATGCCTCGGTTGGCGACGTAGCGGGCTTGCGCGGTTTACGGTCGATGCGGCGCGCCATGGCCTGCTGCAACTGCCGCGCATTCTGGAAATCCCCGCGCCACAGCAGCGCGGTGCCCTCGCTGGCCAGACGGTAGGCGACATCAGCCGACATCTGGTCATCGGCGACAATCACGCGCTTGGGTGGCGCTGCGCCGCTCTCCGAACGCCAGCGGGCGGATTGCTGCGCGTCTGCTTCAGTCCAGTTCACCACAGGATCGTCATTCACGCTGTTTTCGTTCATCTTGCTGTTTGCGGGTTCCTGTTTGGTCATGTGTTTAATGGCGGTGGCGGTGATGCATATCCGGAAAATGATGATGGCTATGCGTAATCGGCGCATGTACATGCTCGTGGGTATGTGCTTCGTTGCCGCTCCAGGGAAAATCGTGGGGATGCTGGTGGTGTTCGTCATGAGCGTGGCGATGCGCATGCTTCATCGGTTCATGAGTATGGCTATGCTCGTGGCGCTCGCTAAAGTGTAGCCACAC
>JANMKH010000243.1:0-1687 GCA_031371965.1 Sulfuriferula sp. | reverse complement strand
GACAATAATGACGAACCGTCACGCAATGACGGCTAAACGAGGACTGTTTTACCATGTGCGGAATCGCCGGAATTTTTGACCTGACGGGTGTGCGTCCGATCGACCGGGCACTGCTGTCGTACATCAACGATATCCAGTCGCACCGCGGGCCGGACGAGGCAGGACTGCACATCGAGCCGGGCGTCGGGCTGGGCCACCGGCGCCTGTCGATTATTGATATCGCCAGTGGTCAGCAGCCGCTGTTCAATGAGGACGGCAGCGTGGTGGTGGTGTTCAACGGCGAGATATACAACTTCGTCGACCTGATCCCGCAGCTGCAAAGCCTCGGCCACACTTTCCGCACCCGCTCCGACACCGAGGTGATCGTGCATGCCTGGGAAGAATGGGGCGAAGCCTGCGTCGAGCATTTTCGCGGCATGTTCGCTTTCGCGCTGTGGGATCGCAATAAACAGATTTTTTTCCTGGCGCGCGACCGCATGGGGGTGAAACCGCTCTACTATGCGCTGCTCGACAACGGCTGCTTCGTGTTCGGCTCGGAGCTGAAAGCCCTCACCGCCCATCCCGATTTCAAATGCGAATTCGATCCGTTTGCAATCGAAGACTATTTTGGCTACGGCTATGTGCCCGAGCCGCGCACCATCTACCGGCAGGCACTCAAACTTTCCCCCGGCCACACGCTCACCTTGCAGCGTGGCAAAAGCTTGCCCCAGCCACGCCAGTTCTGGGACATCCCGTTTACCCCGCTGGCCCCAATGAGCGAAGACGATGCCGCTGAGGAAACCGTGGCGCGCCTGCGCGAAGCCGTGAAAATCCGTATGGTGGCGGAAGTGCCGCTGGGCGCTTTCCTGTCCGGCGGGGTGGATTCTTCCGCCGTGGTGGCGATGATGGCGGATCTGTCCGATGCGCCGGTCAATACCTGTTCGATTTCCTTCGGCGACCCCAGGTACAACGAAGCCGAATATGCCCAGCAGGTTGCCACGCGTTATCAAACTGCGCACCGCGTGGGTCAGGTCGAGGCCGATGATTTTTCGCTGATCGACGAGCTGGCGCATCTCTACGACGAACCGTATGCGGACAGCTCCGCCATGCCCACCTACCGGGTGTGCGAACTGGCGCGCAACAACGTCACTGTGGCGCTGTCCGGCGACGGCGGCGACGAGAATTTTGCCGGTTACCGGCGCTACCGCTGGCACGGCTATGAAGAAAAAATGCGCGCGCTGCTGCCGCTGGGGTTGCGCCGTCCGCTATTCGGTCTGCTTGGCCGCATCTACCCCAAAGCCGACTGGGCGCCGAAAGTATTGCGCGCCAAGACCACCTTCGAGGCCATGGCACGCGATAGCGTGGAAGGCTATTTTCACGGCGTGTCGGTGTGCAGCAATGCGCTGCGCGCGCAACTATTTTCGGACAACCTCAAGCGTCAGCTGCAAGGCTATTCGGCGGTGGAAGTGCTGCGCCGCCACGACGCCAGCAACCCCGGCCGCGACGCGGTGTCGCGGGTGCAGTACCTGGACATGAAAACCTACCTGCCCGGCGACATCCTGACCAAGGTGGACCGCGCCAGCATGGCACACGCGCTGGAAGTACGCGTGCCGCTGCTCGATCACCAGCTGGTGGAATGGGTGTCCGGCCTGCCGGTGGGCATGAAGCTGAAGGGAAGCGAGGGCAAGCACATTTTCAAATACGCCCT
>JANMKH010000231.1:0-15148 GCA_031371965.1 Sulfuriferula sp. | reverse complement strand
CGATCACCATGCGCATGTCGGTCGCGCTCTTGCCCTTGACGATGTCGAATTGCTGCATCGGCACGATCGAGTGAAGCCCCAAATTCAGTTTCAGCAAGCCCCAGCGCCATGTTCAGCGTATCCATTAACTCGTTGAGTTTGATCGGTTTGGTGAGATAACGGAAGAATCCTGCCTCCAGACCTTTCTCGATATCGTGGCGCATTGCGTTGGCACTCAGGGCAATAACCGGGATGTGCGCGGTGACCGGGTTTTCGCGCAGCAGATGCAGGGCTTGAACACCGCTGATGCCAGGCAGATTGATGTCCATCAGGATGACATCCGGGTGATGGAGCTTTGCAAGGGCTATGCCCAGATCGCCATTGCGCGCGCTCAGCATGCGCAAATGCGGGTACCTTTCAATGATTTGCTCGACCAGCATCAGGTTGGCCGGATCGTCTTCCACATAGAGCAAGGTGCGCGGCGCTGCGTTCGCTTGAACCTGGACAACCTCTGGAGGCATTGTCTGTCCAGAAGCCAATGGTGGCGTAACGTCCCGGATCAGTTCAATCCAGAATTCGCTACCCGCTCCGACCGTGCTTTCCACGCCGATCGTCCCTCCCATCAGCTCGATGAGTTGCTTGGTCACCACCAGGCCAATGCCCGTTCCTTGCTCGGCACCGTTTTCTTGCCCGAGACGATTGAACGGCTGGAATAGCTGCGCCAGCTTTTCGGGAGGCAGCCCCGCACCGCTGTCTTTGACACTGATGCGCAGGCGTTCCGGAGTGCTCGCGCTGCACGCCACCACGACAGTCCCCTGCTCGCGGTTGTATTTGATCGCGTTGGAAAGCAGATTAATCAGCACCTGTTTTACCCGGGTTCGATCGGCATTGGCAAACAAGGCATTGTCAAACGGAATAAAATCCATCCGGATGCCGCGTTGTTGCGCCTGTGGCTCTATCATGGTTTGGCATTCACGCACCACATCGATCAGCAGCAAGGGTTCTCGCGACAGCGTTAACTTGCCGGACTCAATCACCGCGAGATCGAGGATTTCGTTGATCAGTTCCAGCAGATACCATCCTGCTTTGATGATCTGATGCAGCCTGATCATCTGAACATCCGTTGGCGGCGGTGAACCGGCTTCCAATAACTGAGCGAAGCCGAGAATGGCATTGAGTGGTGTGCGCAACTCGTGGCTCATGCTGGACAAAAAATCCGATTTGGCGAGGTTGGCTTGTTCCGCCGCCATCTTGGCATTCTCCAGCTGAACTTTAGCGATTTGGATTTGTTCGGCCAGTTTTTGTGCCTCAATGGTCGCAACAACCAGGTGTTCGTTGGCTTGCTGCAACGCCAGCATGTGATCGTCAGACGCTGCCTGGGTCGCCTCGACCGCGCGAATTCCGAGTTCGCGCGAGGTAGCTGCCGCTTCACGCAAATCAGCGGCATCCTCACGTAAGTCAGCCGCGTCTTCTCGTGCCGTGGCGGATTTCTCGCGGCTTAAAACAACCGCCTCATCGCCCATGCCAGCGCTATCCCTGCGCCGCCTGTCGGCTCCGCGGATAACGAGCCGGTCTTTGCCCTGGCCAGCCACGCCCGGTTGACCTCGGTCATCGATATCGAAAGCGCCGTCATTGTCACTTTTGCTCATTGGCTTCCTTGATCATCGAGACGTTCTTGATCATCGAGACGTTCTGACTATGGGCTGACCGTGGGCCGGCCCGACAGGATGCCGGCATACTCTGACAGCGTTTCGCCAATAACGATGCCGTTGTCGGTAATGTCAAACAAGCGAATGTCCTTGCTGTGCTCGCTGCCACGCACCTTAACCACCGACAAGGCGCGTTTGAACTGGCCGGCGAGTTCGATATAGCGCTGCACGATAATGGCGTCAGCAAGAAAAGCACTCCCATAGGGACTAAAGCGCAAATCGGTGTAGCGGTCTTCCAGTTCCGCGATCATTAATACGGTGACGCCCAAGGACGTCAGTTCGGCAATCATCCGGTACAGCGAGCCGCGAAAATCTTCCTGAAACTCGGGCGCCAGTGCCAGCTCGAATCCGGACAGGGAGTCGACGACGACGCGCTTGGCCTGCATTTTATTAATCATTTCGATCAGATCATTCAGGGTTTCATCGATCGACAAATCCAGCGAACGGGTGTCGATCACCCCCACTTGTCCCGCCTTGACCAGCGCATGCAGCTGATTGCTCAGCAGCTGGCTCGGGCTCTTCTCAAACGCCGCAATCACCCCCGGCTCGCCCCGGCGCACGCCTTCGGAGAGAAATTCCGTCGCCAGGATGGTTTTTCCGGAGCCGGATGGCCCGACCACCAGTAGCGAATAGCCGCAAGGCAAACCGCCCCCCAGCATGTCATCCAGGCCGGGTATTCCCATCGAAATACGTTCCTCGCCTGTGGATACCTTGATGGCTGGTCCAGTCGCTGCACCCTGCTGGATGATCGCGCGCGGGAAAACCTGGATGCCCGCATTACTGATCCGGAAGGTATGCAGACCCGGTGCCTGGGCCTGGCCCCGCATTTTGACCACTTGCATCTTGCGCACCATGGAATTATGGTGCAAATTTTGCGACATCCAGAGGATGCCGTCCGCCACGGTAAAGACCGGGCTGGACTCGGCTTCCGGCAGCAAATATTCACCGATCAAGAACGTAGTGGCCTGCCAGCTGGTCATTTGCATGCCCAGATGCTGCACGAAGCGTTGCAGCTCGGATGCCCCCTGTTCCTCCTGCTTCGCAGATTGCACGACGGATCGAAACGAATCGACAAATACCAGGCTGGGCGCATAGTCTTTCACTTCTTCGGCAATGCGTGACAATACGCGGTCAAAATTTCCATCCAGGAGGTCTGCAGACAGGTTGACGAAGCGGATCGATTGATTGATTTTAGTGATATCGAAAAACGGGAATTGCTGTTGATAACGCAGCATCTTCAACGCGGGTTCGCCGAGTACCGTGAAGTACAGCGCCCGGTTATCCGGGTTGGCCAGCGCGAACATGATCTGGTGGGCGAGCGTGGTTTTGCCGCTTCCCGGCGTGCCGGCAATCAGGTTGAACGAGAATTCCGGCAGGCCGCCGCCCAACAGGTTGTCCAGACCCGGCACGCCGGTTGGCAGACGCCGTATGCTTACCTTGTTACTCATTTATGAACTCCTTGCCGGCTCTATCCGAAGCGTCATTGCCCCAGGCCGAACGTAAAATACTGGTTGTTAACGGCTCGCCAATCAACGTGGCCAGGATGTCGGTGAATGTGATCAGCAGCAAACTATTTGCTGCGCCGGCTTGCGCAGGCGTTTGTTCTGCAAGGCTGGTTTTCAATTGTGCGAACCGGTGATCCTGCCGGGGTGACAGGTCGGCAGCGGCGAGCCAGGGAAAGCTTGGCTGGGTAAGGAATACACTGCGCGCGTAAAGGGAATTGAACCCCCCTTCACCGACGATGGAAATGATTTGGGTCGCCATCTTCCCCCATAGGTCAATCGCGGCGTCCGCAACTTTTTCGGGGGGCTGTGCCATGAGGCTGTTAATTTTCTGATGCCGCAGTAAGCCGCTGGTTAGCATAAATAAATCTCAATAATCGGTCGATATAACGACGTGGGTGGAATGCGGCCGCTGTTTCAATCCGACATTAGTATAAAACTTTGCCTAAGCTTGCGCGGCATTTACTTTCACCTCGACCCTATGTTCCTGGTGATCGTCGATCAACGGGACGGCATTGCCGTGTTGCACAGCGCCGTCCAGCGTCACGCTGGTTGCGCCGATCCTGTCGTGCGTTTGCAAGACTTCGATATGGTAGACCGTTTCACGATAACGATAATGAATTTTGAACGACTGCCACGCCGCAGGCAGGCACGGGATGAAATGCAGCTTGTCCACGTCCAGTCTCAGGCCGAGCAGCGATTCCACGATCAGCCGGTACATCCATCCCGCCGATCCCGTGTACCAGCTCCATCCGCCGCGGCCGACATGGGGCGGCACCGAGTACACGTCGGCTGCGATCACATAAGGCTCAACCTTGTAGGTCGCCACGCCCGCCGCATCCTGGGCATGGTTGAGGGGGTTGATCATGGTTGTCAATTCCCACGCACGCTGGCTGTCGCCCAAGGCTGCGAACGCCATGGCAGTCCAGATCGCGCCATGGGTGTACTGGCCGCCGTTTTCACGCACGCCGGGCACGTAGCCGCGGATGTAGCCGGGGTCCAGTTCGGAATTATCGAAGGGTGGATCAAGCAGCTGGATCAGGCCCGAGTCGCGCCGTACCAGGCGCTTGTATACCGCATCCATGGCGCTGCGTGCGCGCTGGGCATCGCCTGCCCCGGACAGCACGGCCCAGCTTTGCGAGATGGAATCAATCTGGCACTCGGTATTGCTGGCGGAACCCAGCGGCGTGCCATCGTCGAAATAGGCGCGCCGATACCAGCCGCCATCCCAGGCATTTTCCTCGATGTTCTGGCCGAGCTTGCCGGCTTCTGCATCGCACAACGCGGCGAAGTCGGGGTCGCCGTACAGACGCGCAACGCTGGCAAACTGTTTCAGCACATCGCACAGGAAAAATCCGAGCCACACGCTTTGGCCCTTGCCCTGCAGCCCGACCAGGTTCATGCCGTCGTTCCAGTCGCCGGAGCCCATCAGCGGCAGGCCGCGATCGCCGAATCGGAGCCCGTGCTGAATGGCGCGCACGCAATGCTGGTACAGGCTGGCGACGTTTGCGGATTGGCCGGGAAGATCGTAGTAGGAATCGTCGCCGTGGGGAACCAGACGGCCTTCGAGGAAATGCAGCGGCTCATCCAGCACCGCCGCATCGCCGCTACCCAGAACATAGCGGCTTGCCACCAGAGGCAACCACAGATAATCGTCGGAACAATGCGTGCGCACGCCGCGGCCCACGGGCGGATGCCACCAATGCTGCACATCGCCTTGCGGAAACTGGCGCGACCCGCACAGCAGTAACTGCTCACGCATCAGTTGCGGCTGGGTGTGAATTAATGCCATGACGTCCTGCAACTGGTCGCGGAAGCCAAACGCGCCGCCGGACTGGTAGTAGCCGGTGCGCGCCCACAGGCGACAGGCGATGGTTTGATACATCAGCCAGCCATTGGTGAGTAGGTCGAGAGATTGATCCGGTGTCTCGATCTGCACCGCGCCCAGGGTATGCCGCCAGTGCTGTTGCACGGCTTCACGCACTGCCCGCGCTACGCTGGCACCTCGGTAGCGCAATACCAGCGCATTGGCATCATCGGTATTGAGCCCAAGCCCCAGCCTGAACACAATCTCGCGCGTTTCCCCATCGCCCAGTTCGAATTGAACCTGAATGGCAGCGCACGGGTCGAGGGCGGCGCCGACCTTGCCCGACAGACGCGCACGCATCATCGCAGCCGGACTGGCCAATGTGCCATTGCGCCCGACGAACTCGGCGCGGTCGCCGCTCAGCGTCAGGCCCGCGTCGTCCGCATCCACATCGAAAAACGCAACCCGCTCGGGGAACTCGGTGTTATAAGAATTTCTGGCGTAGAGCGCACCATTATTGCGGGAGATTTCAGTGGTGACGTGCATCACCGATTTCGCCCGCAGATCACCCAGCACCCACTCGACATAGCCTGTCGCCGACAGCCGGCGTGGCCGCCCCGACTGGTTGTGCAGTTTCAGCACGGAGAACTTGACCGACGCATCCAGCGCCACATAAACCGTGAGCTCCGAGGAAATACCATCCTCGACATACTCGAACACGCTGTAACCGAATCCGTGGCGGCTGACGTAGGTGCCCGACCCGCGCGCGGGCAACGGTGTCGGCGACCAGAAGTGGCCACTCTCTTCGTCGCGCAGATAGAAGGCTTCGCCGCCGGCATCGCTCACCGGATCATTTTGCCAAGGCGTGAGACGAAACTCGTGGGCATTCTCGCCCCAGGTGTAAGCCATGCCGTTTTCAGAAATGACCGTGCCGAAAGCCGGATTCGCCAGCACGTTTACCCATGGTGCCGGCGTCACGCGCTCGCGCGTGGTGGTGATGACGTATTCCTTGCCATCGGGGGTGAACCCGCCCAGCCCGTTGAACAGGATCAAGTCGCGGGGCGGGGTAGCCAGCGCTGCTTGCGGTCGATGAACTCTGCTGGGGACGTGGTGTGGAACGTAGGTTCCCTTGACGACAATGCGGTTCAGCTGATCCTCCAGCGTTCCCCGTGCATCGCTGATAATGGCACGCGCAACCGACTGGAACAGGATGCGATCCTCGTCCGATATCTGGTCCGCGGAGCGCACAAAAATTCCGCCGGGCCGATCCATGACATGGGCTTCGATACCTGCAGACACCAGCCCCATGATTTGCTCTTGCAGCAATTGCCGGTAGCCGGCGCGATCTTCGTTCCAGATCACCAGGTCCACCACCAGCCCCTTCAGGCGCCAGTACGCATGCGCCTGGACCAGTTGCCGGACCAGATCGAGATTGGCCACATCGCCGATCTGCAGCAGGACGATGGGCAAATCACCGGAAATGGCATAGCCCCACAGGCCGGATTGGCCGCGGTGGTTCCTCAGTAACACGCTCGCGTCGGCACGCAGCGCGGCATTGGCGTAGATCACCGAACTGGCAAGACGGCCATACAATTGCGCGTCCGACTCGCTGGCATTGATCTGGCGCAGCACGACCTGGCTATGGGTCCAGGCCAGATCGAAGGCACGACTGGCGAGCCGTCGATCCTGGTATTTCTCGATCAGGCCGACCGCGGCTGCCCGGCTTTCCCCAACACCCGTCACGATATCGATGATCGCCGTTTGATCCGGATCGAGCGTAATGCGACAGCGGATGGCGACAATCGGATCCAGCACGGAACCGCAACTGCCCGACAGGTCCTCCGCTTGCCCCTGCGTTGCAGTCGTGCTGTCCAGGGATTGTGGATCGGCCACCGTGTTGCAGCGGCCAATAAAGCGCATGCGATCCGTTTCATAAGAGACGGCTCCGCTAATGGCGCCGTGCACTCTCATCAAATGCAACATCCACGGCACCTGCTCATCGCGCGAACGCGCACGGCGCGTGCACAGGATTGCCCTGTGCTCGGCGAGTATTTCGGTCTGCACAAACAGATTGCTGAACGCTGGGTGCGTCGCGTCCGCAGCGGGTACAGCCAGCACCACTTCTGCATAGCTGGTCACCTCGATGGTTCTGCGGATATGCGAGCGGTTGGTCATGCTGACCCGGCGCAGTTCGATGTCATCCTCCGGCGAGACCACGATTTCGGTATGCGTATCGATGCCCTGATCGCGGCGGCGAAATTCGGCGCGGCCCTCGGAGAAGATGGCTTCGTATTTTTGCGCAGGCTTGAGCGTCGGCTGATGGGCGGCTGACCATAAATCACCGCTTTCCGTATCGCGGATGTAGCAGAAGCTGCCCCAGTTATCGCGCGTACTGTCTTCGCGCCAGCGTGTGACCGCGAGATCCTTCCAGCGGCTGGAGCCCGCTCCGGCATTGGTGACCATCACGTGATATCGGCCATTGGACAACAGTTGTACTTCGGGTATCGGCGTATCCGCGGTGCTCAGTACGCGCATCGGCATCTCTGACTCTTTGGCGGTCGTGGGAATGTCGGATAATTGGCTGGCATGGGAGAAAAAAGCCGCTTCCCTTGGTATGCGTTCGTGCAGTAACAGCATGGTCGCCTGAAATAGCGGATCAGACTCGAATCGGCCCTGCATCGGACGGTTCAGCAGCAGGTAGGCCAGAGACAACAGGCTCATGCCCTGGTGATGCGCCATGAACGACCGTACTATGGTGCTCGATTCGCTGCGCCGTTGACGCGACGCGGTGTAATCGATGGCTTCATAAAAGCCGAATTTACCTTCCAGCCCGGCGGCAGCGAGCCGCTGCAGATTCAGGCACGCCGCTTCCGGTGTCACCATCAATGCGAGTACCGAGGCATACGGCGCCACCACCAGATCCGCGGCGAGTCCCCGTTTGAGCCCCAGACCGGGCACCCCAAATACGCGGTACTGGTAATTGAGATGAACGTCGACCGTGTTGTAACCGGACTCCGACATGCCCCACGGCACCCCGCGCTGCTTGCCGTAGTCGATCTGCCTCTCTACCGCAGCCTTGTAGGTCTGATCGATCAGCGTGTTATCAAAGGTGGGCATCACCAGCAGCGGCATCAGGTACTCGAACATCGAGCCGCTCCACGACAGCAGAATCGGTTCGCCGCCGGTGGCGGTGAGCAGGCGCCCCAGCGCAAACCAGCTTTCCTGCGGCAGTTGTCCCTGTGCAATCGCGACGAAATTACACAAGCGTGCTTCCGATGCCAACAGATCGTAGTAACTTGCGTCGCGTCGCAACTCATCCACGTTGTACCCGATAGCCAGCAAACGGCGCGACTTGTCATACAGGAAGTCGTATTCCATCCAGGCAAACTGACTGGATTGCAATGCCAGCTGCTCTGCGGCCGCAATCCGCTGCGCAGCGCGCAGACTTGCTAATGCCAAACTGCGCTGTAGCGCTTCCAGCCATTCACTCTCCCCGGCCAGTGCAGCATGGAGCCGTTGCTCAATGACCGGCTGTAATCGCTGGTTGAGTCCTGCCAGTTCACCCAACGTGGGTATCCCGTTGATCCCGGGCATGTCGCCGAGCCTGTCCGGCGCAGTGGGCAACACTAGCCATGGTGCGAGAAATCTCAACTCATCCAGGGCGCTGCGACATTGCCGGGCAAGCGTATGCGCCCACCAATTGGCCTCCGACTCGGAGGCCAATTCGGAAATAACCGTACTGACGTGATCCAGAGCCGGGGGATGCACAGAATTTTCCTGCGCTTCCAGGTTCACGCTCGCTCCTGCGTGCCACTGTGCCGCGGCCGCTGCCACCTGGCTATCATTTTGAGCCAGGTCGGCATCAAGGCTGGCGATGACCGACTCAGCACCTGTCACCAGCCGCTCAAGGCACAACTGCGCTGCTGCCAGCGTGGCTGGCCGGGTATCGCATGCGGACTCGATATCTGCCTGCAGCCGGGCGAGCGTGGCCGACGCAACACCGTGCATTGCATCGATCAGTATCCCCAATGTGTCGTGCAGCCCCTCAAACCAGCGCGTCCCTACTATCCTGTCATCCGGAAGCGCGAGCAGACCTGGAGTGAGCGTCATGAGATGACCGGCGAGATTGCCGCTGTCCACCGTCGAAATGTAGATGGGGTGCAGCGGTTTCAGCGACAGCGTGTCGTACCAGTTATAGAAATGCCCACGATGCCGTTCCATGCCCTGCATGGTATGCAATGTATTAGTGGTTCGTTCAATGAGTATTCCGGCCGGGATATAGCCAAAGTCGTACGCAGTCAGATTCGCCAGCAGCGCCAGCCCCATGTTGGTCGGCGAGGTGCGATGCGCCAGCGCGGCACCGCGATACTCCTGATAGTTATCCGGCGGCAGCCAATGGTCTTCCGGCCCGACAAAGGTTTCGAAGAACGCCCAGGTCTTGCGCGCTATTTTCTTGAGGAAATATGTCTGCTCGGCGGTCAGTCTGGCTACACGACGCGCAAGGGGTGTGCTGACCCACCAGGCGATCGCGGGCGAAGCAATCCACAGCAGCAGGATAGGCCCTGCGACAGCCAGCACGGCCGGCGACGCCAATGCCAGATAGGTCACCGTCGCAGCGGCCAATAGTGGCGCAATCCACATCGCACGATACTGGCTAAGCATATCTGTGCGACTGGCGCAGGCCCGATCGCCGGACGGCGTCCATTCGAGACGCCGGTGCTGCGTCACCAGCATGCGCCAGAGCGTGCGCAGGATCGCATCAAGACTGATAAACGCCTCATACGGCAGCCAGGCAAAGGTAAGCAGCGCCTGCACCAGATGTCCGCCCATGGAACGGCTTACGGCACTGAGATGTTGCTTCAGCAAAACATCGGCCGGCTTGCGAAACAGCTCCACCATGGTAATGCCCAGAGACGGAACCACGAGGATGGCGATCACCGCCACGGTCCACAACCAGGCAGGTGCAACAAGCGTCCAGCCGAGCAGCAGCAACAGGGTCAACGCGGCAGGCACGAGACTGCGCCGCAGGTTGTCGAACAACTTCCATTGCGACAACCATGACAGCGGATTTTTCTGGCGTCTTGCGCCCATCCCCGGCACGCTCGGCAACAACCACTCAAGCAGCTGCCAGTCGCCGTGAATCCAGCGATGACGACGATCCATATCAGCGCTATAGCGCGCCGGGTAGTCCTCATACAAATATACATCGCTCAACAGCCCGGAGCGGGCGTAGCACCCTTCCAGCAGGTCGTGACTGAGGATCCGGTTTTCCGGGAAGCGGCCACTCAGTGAGCGCTCGAAGGCATCCACATCGTAGATTCCCTTGCCGATGAAAGATCCCTCGTGGAACACATCCTGGTAAACGTCGGAGACCGTGCGCGTATAAGGGTCGATACCTGCTTCAGCGCCGTGCAATCGGGAATAGCGCGAGCGGTTCGCACCCGGCAGGCTCACGCTCACACGCGGCTGCATAATGCCGTATCCGGTGGTGATGCGCTGTTTGCGTTCATCGTAGCGCGGGCGATTCAGCGGATGCGCCATGGTACCCACCAACTGTAGAGCGGCATCGCGCGGAAGCTGCGTATCCGTGTCCAGGGTGATGACATAGCGCACATTGGACAGGGCGGAAAGCTGACCGACAACCAGCGCGAAACACTCCGTCGCTCCCCCGCGCAACAGCGAATTCAGCTGCGCCAGCTTGCCGCGCTTGCGTTCATAGCCCATCCACAGTTTCTCCTGGGGATTCCAGCGGCGCGGGCGGTGGAACAGGAAGAATATGTCAGCACTCGATTCACCCGTGGCGCTGCGATATTTTCGATTCAGCCCGTCAATTCTTGTCTGCGCCAGCTGCAGCAGCTGCGCGTCTTCCGCCAGCGTTTCCTGCGGCGCGTCGCGAAAATCAGTGAGCAGGCCAAACTGCAGGTGATCGTCCCGATTGGCGAGAAAGCGGACCTCCAGCGCTTCGATTAAAGCCTCGATGCCGGGCTCACTGGCGAGCATGGTGGGGACGATGACCAGCGTGCGGAATGCAGGTGGAATACCTGTGGAAAAATCCATTCTGGGCAATGGATTGGGCGCCACCAGCAAGGTCGCCATCCAGTTCACCAGCGCCACCGCCATCTGGCTGGCGGATACCAGCGCCGCGCTATTAACCAGCACCAGCAGCCATGTGGGCAGGCCGCTGGCGTAGGCGACCCGTGCCAGGCCCCCGGCGAGCAACAGCGAGATCAATGCGATTGCCCCGAGATAGAGCGGCAACGGGAAACGTCGTCCGATTCTGCGCAGGGGCGCGAGTAGGGAAGGGCGCAGCGCTACCCTCCCCTCGAGTTCTGCACAGCCCTGATCGATCAGGTAATACCCCACATGCGCGGCACGATTATCGCTGCTGTTGCTGGCCGCCGCTACGGCCAACTGGATCGCCCGCCGGGCCACCTCTCCCTCGGACAAAGCGCAATGTCTGGCGATTTTCTCGACCTGATGGCGATAACGGTCGCGTGTCGCAAAATCCATCCCGGCATACGCTGTTCCCGGATCGGTGCGTAGTATTTGCTCCACCACACTCATCGATTCCACAAACTGGCGCCAGTCCGCTGCGCCGAGGAAACGCAGGCTACCAATGCTATTGCTGATCGACACCTGGTCAGCGGCTTGTTGCTGGTTTCCCGACTGGATCAGTTGTTCAATGGTCAAATTCGATTCAGCCAGCCGCTGCTCAATCCAGGTCAACGGCAACGCCAGCGCTGCACCTTGGCCCTGCAAGCGGCGCGCAAATTCCGAAACGAACGGCGTGGTCATGGGGGGGTCGGAGCGTGCCATGTCAGCGGTCAGCAGGATGAGACTTTTTGGATCCGTCTGCGCAACACTTATCATCTGGTCTACCCAGACGTCGGCCAGATTGCGCTCGACCCTGCCGGCGGCGATGCGCACGGCGACGCGCCGCAGATTCTCGATTAACGCCAGCCTCAACATGATCGGAATTGCCCACAACTCACCCAGGTCAAGAGGTGCGACCGTCTGGTATGCCGCCACAAAGCGGCTGAAACCTCCCCGGTCTACCCTGCCATCGCCATGCGCAATTGCCTCCAGCGCGATGGCGTATACACGCGGCAGCCCGGTTGCTGTGCCTTGCACCAGACACGGCAGTTCGCGGCTGTACCCTTTGGGCAAATGTCGCTTGGCCGTGCGGATCTGCTCTTCTATCAAATAGAAGTTATCCAGCAACCATTCACCGGCAGGCGTAATGCGACGTTTCGCCGCGACCGCCGCTGTCAGCAGATTGAACACGCTGATCAGGACCGCTTCGTTCGCTGCTAGCCGTGTCAACAATGGGTTCGGTGTACGTACCGACGCCAATTTGTGCTTGGCTGCAAGACTTTTTCCGTGCTGTTCGAGTTGATCCGCACTGAACAACTCCGAGCGCAGCGGGGGTTCCTCGTTGGGGTAGGTTTGTGGCGTGACACGTCCGTCAAGGAGTGTCTTTATTTGAAGCAGGAGACCGGAGGAAAGGCTGCTGTTTTTTCTCAATTTGGCAATACCATTAATTTATGCGGCAGCATCCGTTGCCCAGTAGGGAGATGCAGTAGTAATGCACCGCCCAATTTAATACCCCGCAATTTCTGGAGAAATTTTGACTAATGCGCAGGCCGACAGTCCCGATGCATAGGCTCAGTCAAAATCCGTAAGCTCTGCGTAAGCTCTGAATGAAAGGGTAGTACAAACGATAGCTGAAAAACACAGCGCAGTCGGTGCGCTATCGCACATACACTGTCACCATGACCCCCAGAGTTCCTCGAATGGGGGCTCTCACAGGGTCGCTGCGTGTATCTGTAAGAAACAGGAAGCCCTTACGACTCAGCTTATTCGGCTACCGACCCGAACAAAGCTGCGTGCAGGCCGGCGTGGAAACTGGCCCTGGAATTGTGCTCGGCGATTATCGGCGTGAGGTAATTTCGCAAACCCATCACCAGGAGGATGAAAATGAAATATGTGTGGATCGCATTAGGCATGTTGATGATCTCGTTCACGGCAAGCGCGGATGAAGGCATGAAAACCATGGCAAGCAAACATGGATTTCAGGATACGCAGGCCCGGCTGGAAGCGGTGCTAAAAGAAAAAGGTTTGACCGTGTTCGCCACAATCGACCACGCCGAAGGCGCACAAAAAGCCGGATTGAAGATGCAACCCGCTACGGTAACGATTTTCGGCAACCCCAAGGGTGGCACGCCTTTCATGGTGGCAGCACCGGAAGCGGCGATCGATTTCCCGCTCAAGGCTCTGGTGTGGGAGAACGCTGCGGGAAAAGTGTTCATGAGCTACAACACTCTGGCCTGGGTCGTCTCCCGGCATGACATCAAAGGCCAGGACGAATTGGCGCAGAAACTGGATGGATTGCAGGCCGCGATCGCCAAGGCCGTGACCGAATAATTATTCCCAACGCAGCCATTCTTGAAAAGAACCAGCAGCCACGAGATGCGACTTTCTATACATGGCGCACTCATCATTCCTAATCTGCTGTGTAAGAATTGGCGGTTGAGCGCGACAAAGCAGTAACCCATGATTTTCGTGGGTGTAAGCTGCGGATACCCGAATCCGCACTTTGAATCACCCGTTGCAAATTCCGCACGGTGAATCGGGTTTTTTAATCAAGAGGAGGTTTTACGATGAGTGCTGTAAAAAAAATGACCGGGATAGCCCTTGCTGCCGCCGCAGCGAGCATGTTCATGACGGTAGGTGTTGCTACCACGGCGGTAGCCGCCGAAGCCACGATTCACTGTCAGGGCGTGAATTCATGTAAGGGAAAAGCTGATTGCAAGACAGCCCACAACGCTTGCAAAGGTATGAACTCATGCAAGGGCCAAGGATTTCTCGATATGAGCCAATCTGAATGCGACAAAACCAAAGCGCAGATGATGAAGTAAATGGATTTGCAACAATAATCCTGCGCTGTAATACATTCGAAGTCCGGCCCGCCGGCTTCGAATGCTTTCCACTTATTCGGCAAGGCATACTTCCATGCCCCATCATACTGAGCAGCTACTCCAGGCACCCCTGGGATTTGGTCTGGGTTTGCGGATACCCCACTACGAAACGATTCTCGAATCGCGGCCAGCCGTCGACTGGTTCGAAGTGCTTTCGGAAAACTACATGGTGCCGGGCGGCAAGCCGCGCCATTACCTCGACCGCATCCGCGCACACTATCCTATCGTGATGCACGGGGTTTCACTGTCGATCGGCAGCAGCGATCCGCTGAATCGGGATTACCTGAAGCAGTTGAAAACACTGGCCGATCAAATCGAACCGCGCTGGATATCCGATCACCTGTGCTGGACCGGGGTGGACAGCACCAATCTGCACGACCTGATGCCGCTTCCCTATACCGAGGAAGCCCTGCGTCACGTCGTGGATCGCGTGAGCGCAGTGCAAGACATACTCGGGCGCCGCTTGCTGCTGGAAAACGTGTCGAGCTATGTCACCTATAAAAACAGCGCAATGAGCGAGTGGGATTTTCTGCGCGAAGTTGCACAACGGGCGGACAGCCTGCTTCTGCTCGACATCAACAACATCTACGTCAGCAGCTACAATCATGGCTTCGACCCGGTTGAATACATTGACGCCATCCCGATGAACCGGGTACAGCAATTTCACCTCGCCGGTCATCGCAACCAGGGCGGTTGCATTATCGATACCCACGATGAGCCGGTTATCGACCGGGTATGGGAACTCTACGCGCATGCGGTGCGCCGCTTCGGCCCGGTTTCCACCATGATTGAGCGTGATGACAACATTCCGCCGCTGGACGAACTACTGGCCGAACTGGACCGGGCTCGCCATATCGCCAGCCAGGCTCTCACACAAATGGCTAACGCATGAGTCATTTGGCCGCTCTGCAACGGGCATTTCAGACCCATATATTGCATGCGGATGATGCCATCCAACAGGAGATCACCGGCACGCCACTGGCACCGGCAGCCGAGCGCCTGGGCATCTATTCCACCGCCTATCGATTGCGCCTGCTGGAGGCGCTGCAAACCGATTACACGGCGCTGCATGCAGCCTTGGGGGATGAAGGCTTCGAGCAATTGTGCTTCGCTTTTATCAATGTCTTTCCCTCGACCTATCCCAATCTGCGCTGGTTCGGCGCCAACATGGAT
>JANMKH010000211.1:0-3804 GCA_031371965.1 Sulfuriferula sp. | reverse complement strand
TGTCGGTCAATCTGTGGGGCAGCGATCCCAACTTCGATGTTTACCTCAAACGCATCGAAACCGCCTTCGATGGGCGCATTCTGTGCCTGCCTGCCGAGCGGCGCGGCAATATCATCGTATTCGGCTTCGCCAGCAAGCCTCGCCATACCGAATGGGAAGCCTTGCGCAACCGCGCGGCGCGTCTGCAAGCCGACCTGGGGCTGGAATTCACTAATTTTGTTGAGGGCTTGCGTGTGATGAATGCGCATGACCACAAGGGGCTGGCATGAGCGAAATGGACGAAATCAAGCCTGGTCAATCCGTTGACTTGCTCAAGGAGCTGCATATCCTAACCCGCGATGGCAAAATGAACCAGGACAGCCGTCGCAAACTCAAGCAGGTGTATCACCTGTACCAATTCATCGAACCATTGCTGCAGGCCGTCCAGCAGGACCACGCCGATATCCGGTTGGTGGACCATGGCGCCGGCAAGTCCTATCTGGGCTTCATTCTGTATGACTTGTTTTTCAAGACGCTCAATAATGCATCGCACATTTACGGGATTGAGACCCGCGACGAGCTGGTAAAAAAGTCGCAGGAACTCGCAGCCAGACTGGGTTTCCCCGGCATGAGCTTCCTCAACCTGTCGGTGGCTGAATCCATTACCTCCGACCTGTTGCCGGCCAAAGTGGATATCGTCACGGCATTGCATGCCTGCAATACAGCCACTGACGATGCGATTCATTTTGCGCTGAAAAAACAGGCGCAGTTCATGGTGCTGGTACCGTGTTGTCAGGCCGAAGTAGCCTCGGTGTTGAAGAAAAACAAAAGCAGAACGCTGGCTAAAAACGCGCTCACCGAAATCTGGCGGCATCCCTTGCATACGCGTGAATTTGGCAGCCAGATCACCAATGTCCTGCGTTGTCTGCAGTTGGAGGCGCACGGCTACCAGGTAAGCGTGACCGAACTGGTGGGGTGGGAACACTCGATGAAAAATGAATTGATTATTGCCAGCTATAAAGATCTGCCGCGCAAACGCCCGGCGGAGCGATTGAATGAAGTGCTGGAAACGCTGGGGCTGGAGGAAATGCGCGAGCGGTTTTTTACTGGGCTTTGACTTTAGGTGTTATGCCAAAACAAAAAGGGTGGCTTGCGCCACCCAGATGTTAAACAGAATCGATCAGTAAAACTGAAGGGGGGTTGTTGAAGCCCCCTACAGCCTTAAATACCCAATTCTTTTTTCCAGTAAGCTTCAATCAAGCTAACGGTACGCTTGGGCAGCGGTACGTAGGCCAGCTTTTCAGCTTCGGCCTGACCATTTTCAAGGAACCATTTAGCGAATTTCAGCACTTTCTCATTTTCAGCCTTGGGATAGTCCTTGCGCATCAGGATGTAGGTGGCAGCCGTGATGGGCCAACTTTTCGCGCCTGGCTGGTTAGTCAGGATCAGGTAAAAATCGCTAACCTTCGAGAAATCGGCATTGCCAGCAGCGGCCTGGAAGCTGTCCATGCTGGGCGTAACCACTTTGCCGTCGGCATTAGCCATGCGGGTGTAGGTCAGTTTGGTTTCCATGGTGTAAGCGTATTCCACATAACCAATTGAACCAGGAAGCTGCTTTACAAAGCCAGCCACACCTTCGTTACCTTTGCCACCCACGCCACTCGGCCAGGATACGGAGGTGTCGGAACCCACTTTTTCTTTCCATTCCGGGCTGACTTTAGACAGGTAATTGGTGAAGTTGAAGGTAGTACCGGAACCGTCTGAACGATGCACGGTGGAAATCGCCATATCAGGCAGTTTCATGCCGGGGTTGAGCGCATGGATAGCCGGGCTATTCCAGTTGGTGATCTTGCCCAGGTAAATATCTGCCAGAACGGTGCCATTCAGTACCATCTCGCCGGGTTTTACGCCAGGCAAATTGACCACTGGTGTAATGCCGATAATGACAGCAGGAAATTGCGCCAGATTGGATTTGTTCAGCTCGTCGGGGGTAAGGGGTTTGTCGCTGTTGGCGAAAGCTACGGTCTTGCTCTGGATTTGCTTGATGCCGCCACCTGAGCCAATGGACTGGTAATTGACTTCGGTACCGGTGTCTTTTTTGTAGGAAGCAGCCCATTTGGACAGCACGGGGTAGATGGCGGTGCCACCAGCGCCTGTCAGCGTGTCTGCTGCCGCAGCAACTTGGGCGCCGAGGATCATGCTGGAAGCAATGAAACCTATTGCAAGGGGTTGATATAAACGTTTGAGTGCTGCTGCTAGCATCATGGGCTCCTTAATAATTGGAAACTGAGGTATTTGGAAATACCAAAACCGCAATCAGTTTGAGCTATTTATGTGACAGTATTGTGACAACAAAAGAAGTGACGTAACCAACTCTCTCGCCCTGGATAAAGAGAACCGATTTATTTAATGAGCCTGGTTTGACCTGGTCTTTGCCGGTATTGCGTTGCCTTCGCGCCTTTGGCGGCAGCACGCGCCACCAGTGGATCTTCGTCCTGCCTGAGTAGCGCACGTTGCGCCTCGCTGGTGAGCGCATTGCGCGAGATGGCATGACGTACGTTGGGGTCGCGATCCCTGACGCATTTTTCCACCATGGTTGGGGTGAGGTCGGGGCGTTTGGCGATGCACAGGCGGATGACGTGATCCTGATCTTTAATCAACGCAGTGACTTCTTCCTGGCTGAGGTCGGCGCGGCGGGCAAAGTAGCATTTAATGACCATCCACTGCTCTCGCACCATGAACGGGCGGTAATCCGCAGGCAGCGATTCCGACAACGCAAGATCAAGTCTTTCGGCTAACGGAAGCGCTTTATAGTGTTTTTCCAGATCATCCATTATTCGGATTTGCAGGGTATATTGAGGTTAAAAATATCATCGGCCCATTAAGCCAAATCGCGACTGGCGAGCTGCGGATTTGCGCAGCAATTTCCAACGCAGTACATCGGGTTCCGGAAATAGGCATTCAGGGAAGCGCATCGCGGCTTTCCAATGTTTACGAACTGTGGAAAAATGGAATCAATTGTAACGGATTAATTTTGGTGACGGATATGATCGACAAGGAGGGATATCGCCCCAATGTCGGCATCATTCTATGTAATTCCCGGAATGAGGTTTTTTGGGGCAAGCGTATACGGCAACATTCCTGGCAGTTTCCGCAGGGTGGGATCAACCACGGCGAAACTCCGGAACAGGCCATGTACCGGGAACTGATGGAAGAGGTCGGCTTGGCGGCGCAGCATGTGCGCATCCTTGGGCGTACCCGCGACTGGTTGCGCTATGATGTTCCGAATCAGTGGGTGCGACGCGACTGGCGCGGTAATTATCGCGGGCAGAAGCAGATCTGGTTTTTGCTGCGGCTGACCGGGCGTGACTGCGATGTGTGCCTGCGCGCTTCGACGCACCCGGAATTCGATGCCTGGCGTTGGAACGATTACTGGACAGCGATGGAATCGGTTGTGGACTTCAAGCGTGACGTATATCGCTCCGCGCTGACCGAGCTGGAACGTTATCTTGAGCGCGATGCGACGCGCAAACATGGTACCGCCCGGCTTTTCGGCCAGGTACATCACCACGAATAGGATATTTTTAATGCAAAAACTGTACGAATCCTTTGATCGTAGCGTGTACTACCTGCCGGGCACACACCCGGCAGTTTTTTTTCTGGCCGACAAGGAGGGTGGCGGTATTCTGATCAATTCGCCGATTTTTACCCCGGAAATCCTGGCGCAGATCAATACGATTATGCCGCTTAAATTCATTTTTTATCCCAGCCAGCTCGGCGCGCATACGTACGTCGACGTCTGGCTCTGGGACAAGGGCGGCAACT
>JANMKH010000206.1:0-9961 GCA_031371965.1 Sulfuriferula sp. | reverse complement strand
ATCGCCCGCGCCAGGGCATCCCGGCACACTGCGTCGGGTACACCGAAATCCGCTGCGACAGATTCACTCATCAAGCCCGGCGCGGCCATCACCCAAACAAGGTCGCGCACGCGCGCATCGTGGAAGGTTTGCAGCAAATTCATCATCGTGCCATTGTGCCACCAGATTGATGCGTCATCCCGGACTTGATCCGTGATGACGCCCTTCCCGCCACGCCGTACAATGCCGCCTTCGCTTTATTCCCTGAAAAATCGTGATCAGCCTGCGTCAACTCACCCTCGCCCGCGCCACCAAAGTCCTGATCGAAGACGCCAGCGTGCAAATCCACCCCGGCCAGAAAATCGGCCTGACCGGCGCCAACGGCTCGGGCAAGTCCAGCCTGTTCGCGCTGTTGCTGGGCGAGTTGCATGCAGAAGCCGGCGACCTGTTCCTGCCGCCCGCCTGGGTGATCGCGCACGTGGCGCAGGAGACCCCGGCGCTGGATCAGGCGGCGCTGGAATTCGCGCTCGACGGCGATACGGTATTGCGCCAGGTGGAGCGCGATCTGGCCGCCGCCAGCGCTACGGATGACGGTCATTTGGTCGGTGAGTTACATGGACGTTTGAGCGAGATTGACGGTTATGGTGCGCGCGCCCGTGCCGCCGAGCTGCTGCACGGCCTGGGCTTTACCGACATGGATTTTGCCAAGCCGGTGGCGGCGTTTTCCGGCGGCTGGCGCGTGCGCCTGAATCTGGCGCAGGCGCTGATGAGCCGCTCCGATCTGCTGTTGCTGGACGAGCCCACCAACCACCTCGATCTGGACGCGGTGATCTGGCTGGAAGGCTGGCTCAAGAGCTACCCCGGCACGCTGTTGCTGATCTCGCACGACCGCGATTTTCTTGACGCGGTGGTCACCCATATCATCCATATCGAAAACCGCGTGCTCAAGCTCTACACCGGCGGCTATTCGGATTTCGAGCGCCAGCGCGCCGCCCAGCTGGCAGTGCAGCAATCCCTGTTTGAAAAGCAGCAACGCGAACGCGCGCATCTGGAAAGCTTCGTCGAGCGTTTCCGCGCCAAGGCCACCAAGGCGCGCCAGGCGCAAAGCCGCATCAAGGCGCTGGCGCGGATGGAAGACGTGACCGCCGCGCACGTCGATTCGCCGTTCACCTTCCGCTTCCGCGAGCCGGCCAGCGCACCCGATCCGCTGCTGGATTTGCGCGAAGCAAGCGTGGGTTATGGCAATCAGCCGATCTTGTCCCACATCGAACTCACTCTGCGCCCGGGCGAACGCATCGGCCTGCTGGGGCGCAACGGCGCGGGCAAATCCACCCTCATCAAACTGCTGGCGGGTGAGATCAAGCCGCTGGCCGGCACGCGCAGCGAGGGCAAGGGGCTGGCCATCGGCTACTTCGCCCAGCACCAGCTGGAGCAGTTGCGCCCGGATGAATCACCGATCCAGCACATGCTGCGCCTGGCTCCGCAAACGCGCGAGCAGGAATTGCGCGATTTTCTCGGCGGCTTCGATTTTCGCGGCGATATGGCGCAAGCCCCGTGCGGACCCTTCTCCGGCGGCGAGAAATCGCGTCTGGCGCTGGCGCTGCTGATCTGGCAGCGTCCCAATCTGCTGTTGCTCGATGAGCCCACCAACCACCTCGACATGGAAATGCGCCACGCGCTCAATCTCGCCTTGCAGGAATTCGATGGCGGCGTGGTACTGGTGTCGCACGACCGCTCCCTGCTGCGCGCCACCTGCGACCGTTTCCTGCTGGTGGCGGACGGCGGCGCACCGGCTTTCGACGGCGACCTCGACGACTACCGCGACTGGCTCAACCAGCAGCGCATCCAGCAATCCGCCGCCAGTGCCAGCCCGGAAAAAGCCGTGCGCCGCGAGCAGCGCGCGCTCAGTCAGGCCGACCGCCAGGCGGTGCTGGCCAAACGCCGCCCGCTGGTGAAAGAACTGGAACAACTGGAACAGAAACTGGCCGGCTGGCAAAGCGAAAAAGCACAGCTGGACCAGCGTCTGGCCGATACGGAATTATATGAAACCAGCCAGCGCGCGCTGCTGCAGGATCTGCTCAAGCGCCAGGGCGAACTGGCGCAAACCATCGAGACTGGCGAAGAACGCTGGCTGGAACTGCACGCAGCGCTGGAGCAACTGCCCAGCCTGTAGCCGGGCGTCAGACCATTCCTTCCGGAATCCGCGCAGCTATTTTCCGTACTTCTCTATGAGTCCCGTCGCCAGAAATATCTCGCGCAGAAAACACAACAGGCCGGAAATCAGCACCAGCATCGTCAAGATAAACAGCATGGAGATCATGCTGGAGGGATCAAGATTCATCACCGATCCGATAAAAAGTGCCGCAATCACGATACAGATGAGCAGAGCTGACACGGTGCAGAAACTGATTGCCCAATGTATCCATCGCGCCCTTTTCAGCAGCGTCGCCATTTCTTTTTCATGTACGGCCCGCTCTTCATCTTTCGAGTTGTTCAATGTCCGAAAGCGGTCAACCACGCGCGCAAGCCGGTTGGTAAGTACAGCCAGAATCGCACCAATACCACTCAGCAGAAAGACCGGCCCGACGGCCAGTTGAATGACATGAGCGAGGGTCGTAATACTAGTGACGGTTTGCATAGAAAGAACTCATATTGAAATCATCAAGAACGAACCGAAACACTCGGACGGCGAACATCTTTCGCGCCGCGCGATCCAGTTTGAAGGGTAGCATTCTTTGAGGAGATTTTTTAGCACTTGATCATGCGATCAATCATTCGCACTATCCCGGCGTTGGCGCAAAATCATGGCTATCCCGCCCAGAACCAAGATACCTCCTGGAATGAACAAGAGCGAAAATCTTTCGCCGAGAATCAGGAAAGCGAATATCCCCGCGAACAACGGAATGAACAGTGAAATTGTCGCCGTCACGACCGCAGGCAGGCGCTTTGACGCAACCGCGAAACCGATTGTCGGGATCGCCGTTGAAAGCACGCCGAGGCCGAGGAACACCAGCACGGATGTGCCGTTCAGCGTATCCAGCCCGGAAGGCCCCGGTGCCAGACCCACCATGAGCACCAGGATGGCGCTCCCTGAAGCGAATGTCAGCAAAGATACGCCGATGATGTCCGGCGCGCAGCCGCGCTCGGCCAGAATCCGGTATCGGTAGGCATACAGCGCAGTCAACCCCGCCGCACCCAGTGCCAGCACGTTTCCAATCAGGTGACGAAGCGGCGCCGCGCCGGCGAAGGATATTCCGGGAACCAGAACCAGGCTTATTCCGGCGACGGCCAGCACCGCGCCGGCGATTTCAGCACGGCCCGGAATGTCGCCCCGCACACGGCGAAAAGCCAGCACGAAAAGCGGCGGCGTGCTCAGCAACAGCGCGACCTCTGCCACCGGCGCCATTTGAAAGGCCGCCGTCGCCAGCAGGTAATAGCCTGCCAAGAGCAGCGCCAGCACATAGGCGGCGGGATGCCGCAGTGCCGATCGGAAACTCCGGCGGCTGCTGCGCAACAGCCCAAGAATGGGAAGGACCACGAGCAGCGCGATCAGGAGCCGGCCCGCGGTGACCGTCAGCGCCGGCAGGGAAGGCAGCAGCCGCACGAAAATTCCGGTGAGGCCCCACATCAGGGAAGTCAGCCCGGCGGCCAGCAAGGCGTTTCTGTTCATGATTGATGGCACGTCCGGAATGCCGGCGGAGTCTATTTGAAAAACCGAATTCTAAACCACGGAGCACACGCAGGATGACAATCGTGGGGCAGTTATGATTTTAGCTGACAGCTAATACAGGCGACCTCGAGCCGTGTTTGTTTTTACTCCGTGTGCTCCGTGGCCGCCGCAGCTAAAGCATTTAGCCTTTGGCATCAGCTCCAGTAGCCGATTTCCAGCGCCTTGGATTTCAGCTCGTCCTTCAGCCACTGGTCGTCATCGTCCAGGTAGCTCCAGGGTATCTTGCCCTGTGCCAGCATTTCGCGGATGTACGAGCGGTAGCGATAGTGCTGATACACCGACATGACATAGGCGGCATAGGCGCGGGCGAGTTTCTTCTGGCCGCGCACGATCACCAGATTTTCGTCATTTTTTTCACTCGCCGGCGCGGAGAAATTGTGGCTTCCCGTCACGACCACCGGATTATCCGACAGCGGATCGATCACCAGCACCTTGGAATGCACGATCGCGTGGCCGACCTGGGACAGGAAATTCTTGCGAGTGACTTCTGCCAGCCATGGGCCGAGCGCGGTATCGACCCCTTGCGGCTGCACAATGGTATAGCGGTCGGGGGCAAACTTCCTGTCGCTGCTCAACAGCCGGACGTCCAGCACATTCTTGTCGCTGTCGCCCGTCTCGTTGCCCAGCGTGCTGACCACGCCGCGCACATACATGTTCTTCTCGTTGGCGCGCTGGCCGATGAGGGTGTGCAGCCCCTGTTTCCCCGGCGAGAACATTAGGAACAGGATTGAATCTTTGGCCGAGGAGATGAGTTCGCGCAGCGCATCCATGTCGCGGCCGTCGGAAGTACGCGTGAACCAGACCGTCGTCTGCGCCTTGCCGACCGGGAGCGTGTGGGGCGTGTCGTTGGCATCGACCAGCGCAGCGGGAAATCCGGCCGGATCGAGTTCGGGAGGGGACGCCGCCTGCAGCCTGTCCCATTGCTGGCGGTACAGTGTGGCAACACCTTTGTGCTCGATGAGCAGCGCATTGTTGATCTGCGTACACAGGCCGGTCGTGCTCCAGTTGGTGCTCCCGGTCCACACTGCCCTGGGCCCTTTCGCGTCCGACAGCACCGCAAACTTGTTGTGGCCCAGCCCCTTGGACTTGAGCAACCGGTTGATGGTGGGAATCCCTCCATCGTTCAGGTGTTGGCGCGCCGCCTGGTTGCCATCGCCGGATTTGTCCGAACCATTGGCGAGGATCAGATGCAGGTGCGACTTGAGCGCGATCATGGCATCTTCAAGCTGCGCGTCCCCCAACTCATACAACGCAGCGTGAAGCTGGGTATCGCCGTCTTTTGCATGGCTTAGAATATCGAGAAGCCTGGCACCCAGATCACCGGCAAGGAACGCGCGGAATTTCGGATCGACACTTTTCTTGAGCTGGGCCTTGAACGCCGCCGGCGTCAGTTTCTTGTCCTTCAGATAACGCGCAACGAATTGCGACAGCACCAGACCACGGTTGAAGTAACACGAAAACCCGCCGCCCGCGTCCGGGGTGAGTGTTGCCCAGGGCGTCCAGTTGCTCGCGACGCCTTTTTTGTAAGGGCGGCCGCTGCCATCGTCGATCATCGCGGTCACCCGGTAGCGCACTTCGTTACCCACATTGACCGCATGATCCGTCCAGTTGAAGCGCTGAAACGGCCACTTGCTCGAGGGTTCATGATCGCCTGATTTGGGCTTGTCCTTTTTGAATCCCAGGCGGTTTTCGACCTGCACCACTTTTTCGCCTGCCCTGGTCTTGCTCGCCCGCTCCAGCAGAAACCCGCGACACCCCGGAATAAACGCGCTGGGCGCCCATGCAACGAACGCATCGTCGCTGTTGGTATAGACAGAAACCTTGATGTTTACGGCCATCATCTTCTCCTCGGTAAACAGAGCGCATCCAACAGCCGCGTACGCTAGCTACGCACCGTGGAAGCCCTCAGCGTACATCCAATCGAAACGGATTGAAATCCGACGAGCCCGCTCAATACACACCTTGTTACCGCCAGGTATATGCAAAGGGCAGCGCCTTGCGTCCGTGTAAAACGGCCGCAAGGCGATGTTAAAAAATGAATATCTAGTTGCCGGGAACAATAACCGGATCGAAGCGGAATACGTTCTTGCTGGATGGATCTACCGTCACTTTCACCCAGTGCACGTTAGGGCTGCCGAAAGTCTCAACGCGGGTGAAGTTCTTCAACATATTGGCCTGACTGAACAGCGGCTTGTCGATTTTGAAGAAATGCGTATCGCCATGCACCAGCACCACCTGCCCGTCGAAAGCCTGGGTATCGGCGGCCAGCGCATTCAGGAACGCGGTGTAGCCGTTATAGCCTGGTAGCAATCGTTCATTCACCGTTTCCGTCTCCGGCAGATCGAAGCCCGGATCGGCTTGCATGACCACCATCACCCCGGCCGCATGACGCTGCTTTGCGATCTGGAACGATTCATTCAGCCATGCGATATTGTGTGCGTTGCGATCGGCGTATTCGGCGTTATCGGCATCGCAGTCGGCCTGGGTGCGGACACTTTTCGAGCTCAGGCAATCACCGTTGTTGACCTTGTTATTGTTGCTGCCGGGGATATTCAGCCCCACGAATACCACGCCTTTATGCAACCAGCGGGTGTTTTCACTATAGGGCGTGGTGACGCTACCCTGGTGTTCCAGAACCATCTTGTGCTGGCCGAAGCTCTGTTCCACATTGAACAGCGTGCGGCGGATGAAGTCGAGCCGTTCCAGCGCGTTATAACCGCCATTATTCACGCGGTGGCAATCGGTCCATTCGTTGTCGCCGGGGACGTAAACAGTTGGCGCCTTGATCTGGTTGAAGCGCTCGATCGCCTGCGCACCGATCAGTTCATCGGTGCAGATCGAGCTTCCATCCTTCGTATCGCCATCAAACACGGTGAATGCGAGATGCGCCGAATTCATGCTGTGGATCAGCGCGGGTATCTTCGCGTCATCGCCATTCTTGGCATACGGCATGTCGCCCCATAATGCGAATTCGAAACGGCCATCGTGGCAATCGTGCTCGCCGCTGTCCGCGTCCGCCGCAGCGATGTTTGCAGCGAGCAGCACCCCCGCGCAAACCCCAATGTTCAACATGTGTAATAAGTTTTTTCCAGACATCATGATGACCTCCCCGTCAGTATCGAAAAATCGGTAAATTTCAGGCACGCGGCACATATCGATCAGAAGACCGGACGCGTTCCGCCAGTTACCCTATTCCTCCGAAGTGACAGGGGGATGACATGGATACCGCACCAGGCGAGCAGTATGGTGATGTGAGCTTCTGATGTGCGAAGTGCAGGCCGAATGATCCTGTTGGGTCGCTTCGGCTGGGGGGGTCAGGCAGAAATTCAGGCCTGTACGGTTAGCGTTACGCAGCAGTTTTCGGCTGTACAGGTTGCCAGAGCGTTTGCGCAGCCCTCGCCGCCTTCTTCTGCTGGGGATGCAGACGGTGATTTTGCCGATGAGTATTTGATTTCAATCCGCAATCAAAAAAATCACTGCGTTGGCAGCGTCTTGTTCCCCCGTTTGACTGTGAAGCGGAATTATTATTGGGGGGCGGAAAGTTCTTGTTCCTTTCCCAATTCTGCCAATGGCCGCGGTCTGCAGATGACGTAGCCCTGGACATGGTCCACGCCAATCTCCTGCAGGGCGCCCAGGCTGGCCGGACTTTCCGTCCATCCGGCCACAGTCCTAGCCGACATTTCGTGCGCCACCTGGTTGATGGCATCCACCAGCGCCTGCGCAATGCGGTCCTGCGCGATGTTCTTTACGAAATTGCCGTCGATCTTGAGATAATCCATCTGCAGCACGTTCAGGCTGGCGATGGAAAACATGGCGCTGCCAAAATTGTCGAGCGTGGTCCGGCAGCCCAGATTTCTTATCTCGTGGAAGAAATGGGCAGCCTGGGTCAGATTGGCAATGGCCGTTGCCTCGGCAATTTCAAAACCCAGCATGTTCCCCGGAACCTGATTCAGGATCAGTTGCTCCCGGATGAAGTCCAGCATGGCATGGTCGGCCAGCGAAGCGCCGCTCAGGTTGATCGAATAGATGGCGGCCCGCTGCTCGCTTTCCGGAGGCTGCGCGGCCAGCCAGGAAATGACCCGGCGCACTACCCAGCGGTCGATGGCAGGCATCAGGTTATAGCGTTCGGCGGCGGGCAGGAACGCCTCCGGCGCGATCACCTGGCCGCCTGGCTCCAGCATGCGCACCAGGATTTCGTAATGGGCGCGCTCCCCGGCATGGGGGACAAGTTCAGCGATCGGCTGACAGAACAGCCCGAACCGGTCTTCTTCCAGCGCCTGGGTAATGCGCGCCACCCATTGCATTTCGCTGTTGCGTTGGGCCAGCTCGACTTCATCGATCTGGTAAACATAGACGCGGTTGCGCCCCTTTCCTTTTGCGGTGTAGCAAGCCGCATCGGCAGCGCGCAGCACAGTGGACAGGCTCTCGCTCGCGGCCGTGACCGGGACCACACCAATGCTGGCCCCGATACTGTGAACTTTGCCTTCCCACACGAACTTGAACTGCTGCACGGCTTGCAGCAACTCTTCGGCAATGCGCATTGCCTGCTCGGGATGGCAGTGCTCCAGCAGCAGGCCGAATTCGTCGCCGCCGAGGCGGGCGAGTGTATCCCGGCTGCGCATCTGATCCAGCAGCAGGGCGCTCAGCTGGCGCAACAATTGGTCGCCTGCGGCGTGGCCGCAGGTATCGTTGATCACCTTGAAACGGTCCAGATCGAGATAGCACAGGGCGTGCTCGGCGCCATCCGCACGTGCATTTGCCAGGGCGCGTTCCAGACGCTGTTCGAAGTCGCGCCGGTTGATGAGGCCGGTAAGCGCGTCGTGGGTTGCCTGGTAGGATAGCTGCTGGGCCAGCTTGCGCTCTTGGGTAACATTGTGGAACACCATCACGACGCCGGTGGTTTTCCCGTGCCGGTCGTGGATGGGCGAGGCCGTGTCGGCGACGGCGAGCTCGCTGCCGTCGCGGCGTAGCAGAATGCTGTGGTTGGCCAGGCCGACGGAGTGGCCTTCGCGCAGGCAGCGGGCCACCGGACTTTCCGCCGGTTCCCGGCTGGTTTCATTGATGATGTTGAACACTTGCTGCAGCGGCAGGCCTTGCGCTTCTGCGGCGCTCCAGCCGGTAAACTGTGCCGCAACCGGATTCAGGTATTCGACCCTGCCGGCGGCATCGGTGGTGATGACGGCATCGCCGATGGATTCGAGGGTGACCTGGGCGCGCTCTTTTTCCTGAAACAGCGCCTCTTCCGCCCTTCTGAGTTCGATGACATCCTTGCGCAAGTGCTCATTCGCCTTGGTAAGCGCGTTGGTGCGTTTTGCCACGAGTTCCTCAAGACGGTAGCGGTGTTCCCTGAGTTCCTTCTCCACCCGCTTGCTTTCACTGATGTCCACCAGAATGCCTTGCAGAAACAGCGGATTTCCTGCTTCGTCACGCACCACACTGGCTTCGTCGCGAAACCATACGATGGCTCCATTGCGGGCAAGCAGGCGATATTCGCAGCGCAGCGGCTTGCCGGTAGCGCGTACGCGGTCGAATTCCTCCACTGCCCGTATTTGGTCATCGGGATGCACATGGCTGCGCAGAGCGCCGACTTCAGCGATCCATTCCTCCGGTAAATAGCCGAGTGCCTCGAGCTGCGGGCTCACATAGAGCAGCTTGCCGGATACATCCAGCGCGGCAGTGTAGGTGATAGCGGGAATCTGCTCTACCAGGGAACGGTACTTCGCTTCGGCCTGAGCCAGTTTATTCTCGGCGTGCTGCTTCTCCAGCAGCATCCGCCGCTCGCGCAGCACGCGCTGGATGACGGCGGGCAACAACTCCAGATATTGGCGGTTCACATCCTTGACCAGATAGTCCTGCGCGCCGCGCTTCATGGCTTCGACTGCCACCGACGCGGTGTCGGCGCCGGTCAGCATCATCACCGGCACCGGAATTTCGCCCAGGTCGTTTCGCAGTTCGGCCAGAAACTCCAGTCCGTCCATGTCGGGCAGATGGAAGTCGAGCAGCACGCAGTCCGGTTTCTGCCCGTGGGCGAGCCGCAACCCCTCCCCGCCCGTTTCAGCCTCGGTAATGACGAATTCGAAATCCGCGTCCCGTGCGAGCGCGCGGCGGCAGGCCATGCGGTCCACCGTATCGTCTTCGACCACCAGCACGCGGATCTGCGGTTTGCTCATTGCGGGATCTCGCTGATGGTCCAATAGGCATTGATGGTGCGCATGACCTCCACGAACTGCTGATAGGCCACTGGCTTGGCCA
>JANMKH010000176.1:0-2222 GCA_031371965.1 Sulfuriferula sp. | reverse complement strand
CTTGGGGCGGCGCTTCGATCCGCCACAACATAGCCAGCACTTCATGGCTGAGCTGGAACATTACTTTGCGCATGAGCTGGTACAAGGTTCGGCGTTTTACCCGACCAACTCTCTGCCCACGCAGGCTGACCGTAAGCTCTAATCTTAAAAATTACAGATGCAAGCCACGGAGTTCACATAGATGATCCTAGAAAAAGCAGTTAGTCCACGAAAGACACGAAAAGCACGAAATGGATTAAGCAGGCATTTTGCCGTAAGGCGAAAGCTCGCAAAATATTCAAAGAGATACAAAGCTGTAGATCGTTACCCAATGGGTGAGCGGGTTAGTCTGTTCAAGCTATTGATTTGTTTAGTGTTTTTCGTGCTTTTCGTGGATCAATCAAGGTTTTTAGAATGATGCGGGTTTTGCGTATTGTTGCGAGTTGGGCGATAAAACTGCCCATCCCTGCCTACCCCGTTTCCTCTGTGAACTCTGTGTTCTCTGTGGCTAACTTTTTTTAGGTTTATTCGCCGCCATGACCGCTGCCTCGACCACGCATCTCGTCCTTATTCCCAGCTATAACCCCGGTGCCAAAGTTTATGAAACCGTGCGCGCGGCACGCCAATACTGGACTCCGGTGTGGGTGGTCGTGGATGGCAGCAACGACGGCAGCGCCGAGGGTTTGCAAGCGATGGCGGCTGAGGATGCCGGCTTGCGCGTGATGATCCTGCCGCGCAATCAGGGCAAGGGCGCGGCAGTGCTGCACGGCCTGGAGCTAGCGGCCGCGGCGGGTTTCAGCCATGTATTAACCATGGATTCGGACGGCCAGCATCCAGCCGAGCGTATCCCGGCGTTCATGGCGGAATCCGCGCGCCAGCCGGCGGCAATGATCCTGGGCGTGCCGGTATTCGATGCCAGTGCACCGGGCCTGCGCGTGCAAGGGCGGCGCATCTCCAACTGGTGGGCCAACCTGGAAACCTTGTGGGCAGGCATAGGCGACTCGCTGTTCGGGTTTCGTGTGTATCCGGTTGAAGCGTTGCGGCAGGTGATGCGCCATCAGCCGTGGATGCGCCACTTCGACTTTGATCCCGAAGCGGTGGTGCGCCTGTGTTGGCGTGGGGTCAGGCCGGTTAATCTGCCTGCCCCGGTGTGCTATTACCGCGCGGAGGAGGGCGGCGTGTCGCATTTCCGCTACCTGCGCGACAACGTGTTATTGAGCTGGATGCACACGCGCCTGTTTCTGGGCTTCGTGCTGCGCCTACCCGTGTTGCTCATGCGCCGTGTGCTCGGCCGCATTTGAACGCAATGGCACCGGGATACCGATACGCGGCAGCCAGCGCCGCAACAGCGGGCTGGTGATGACGGTACTGAAAATCGCCATGATTACCAGTATGGTAAACATCTGCTGCGAAATCACCCCGAGGTCGTAGCCGACGTTAATCACGATCAATTCCATCAGCGCGCGGGTGTTCATCATGATGCCCATGACTTTGCCTTCCTGGTGATTCATCCCCGCTATACGTGCCGCCAGGTAGGCGCCGCCGTATTTGCCTAGCGTGGCGAGGAAGACGATCAGCGCGCACCAGCCCCAGGCCGCTGCGCTGTCGAGGCTGCCGATATTGGTGCGCAGGCCGGTATAGGTAAAAAAGATGGGCAGGAAAAACACCATCACGAACGGGCTGATGCGCGCCTTCCAGGTGCGCACAAAAGCATGCTCGTCATGCAGCAACACGCCCATCATGAAACCGCCAAAGATGGCGAAAATGCCGAGCTGGTATGTGGTCATTGCCGACAGGAAAATGGCCGCCAGCACGATCCCGAGCAGGTTGTGCGAAAGCGCGCCGGAGCGTGCATCGCAGTGATGCAGGATGCGCTTCATGACCGGGCGCACGCCAAACCAGCTGAGCAGGAAAAATCCCAGCACCAGTAGCACTTTGAGAGCGAAGCTGGTGGCATTGAAATCGGATAGCGTGAGCGTGGTAATGAGCGCCAGCAGCAGCCAGCCGATGACGTCATTGATCGCCGCCGCGCTGATGGCGATAACACCAATCGGCGTGCGCGTCATGTCGAATTCCATCATGATGCGGCCGAGTATTGGCAGTGCCGTGATCGAGAAAGCCGTCGCTATAAACAGCGCAGACCCCAGCGCATGTGCACCGGGGGACAGTATCGGCGCGCTGATCTGGCCGACCACAAAACCCAGCGCAAATGGCACAACCAGGCTGGCACTTGCCACCCACAT